>JAKDIS010000063.1 GCA_030450335.1 Corynebacterium sp.
AACAAACGCCCCTCACCCCACAAACCCCCCGCCCCCCCCCGAATAGGGGGGGGCCCGGGTCCGACTCGTCTACTGGGAGACGGTACTACTCACCGGAGCCGGCGAGCTTCTCGCGCAGAGCGGCGAGCTGCTCGTCGGACGCCAGGGAACCGGCGTCGGAGGTGGTCTCCTCCGTGGCGGCGGCGGCCGGCTTGTCCGAGTTGCTGGAGTAGGAGCCGTTGTCGGCAGCCTCGTCAGCCTCGGCGGCCTGGGCGCGGTGGCGCTCGATCTGGGCGGCGTGGGTCTTGTGGCGACGCTCGGACTCGGCGTACCGGGCCTCCCATGCCTCACGCTGCTCGTCGTAGCCTTCCATCCACTCGTTGGTCTCCGAGTCGAAGCCCTCCGGGAAGATGTAGTTGCCCTGCTCGTCGTAGGAGTCGGCCATACCGTACTTGGACGGGTCGAACTCCTCGGCGAAGTCCTCGTCGGCCTGCTTCAGCGACAGGGAGATACGACGACGCTCGAGGTCGATGTCGATGACCTTGACCATGAGCTCCTGGCCGACGGTGACGATCTGGTCCGGGACATCCACGTGGCGCTCGGCCAGCTCGGAGATGTGGACCAGGCCCTCGATGCCCTCCTCGACGCGGACGAAGGCGCCGAACGGAACCAGCTTGGTGACCTTGCCCGGGACGATCTGACCGATCGCGTGGGTCCGGGCGAAGACGCGCCACGGATCCTCCTGAGTGGCCTTCAGCGACAGGGAGACGCGCTCGCGGTCCAGGTCGACGTCGAGCACCTCGACGGTGACCTCGTCACCGACGGTGACGACCTCGCCCGGGTGGTCGATGTGCTTCCAAGACAGCTCGGAGACGTGCACCAGGCCGTCGACACCGCCGAGATCGACGAAGGCGCCGAAGTTGACGATGGAGGACACGACGCCCTTGCGGACCTGGCCCTTCTGCAGCTGGTGCAGGAACTCGGAGCGGACCTCGGACTGGGTCTGCTCGAGCCATGCACGGCGGGACAGGACAACGTTGTTGCGCTGCTTGTCCAGCTCGATGATCTTGGCCTCGATCTCCTGGCCGATGTACGGCTGGAGGTCGCGGACGCGACGCATCTCGACGAGGGAGGCGGGCAGGAAGCCACGCAGGCCGATGTCCAGGATGAGGCCGCCCTTGACGACCTCGATGACGGTACCGGTGACCGGCTCGTCCTTCTCCTTGAGCTCCTCGATGGTGCCCCAGGCGCGCTCGTACTGTGCGCGCTTCTTGGACAGGATCAGGCGGCCTTCCTTGTCCTCCTTGGTGAGGACCAGGGCGTCGACCTCGTCGCCGACCTCGACGACCTCGCCGGGATCGACATCGTGCTTGATGGACAGCTCGCGGGAGGGGATGACACCCTCGGTCTTGTATCCGATGTCAAGCAGGACCTCGTCGTGGTCGACCTTGACGACGGTACCCTCGACGATGTCACCGTCGTTGAAGTACTTGATGGTGGCGTCGACGGCGGCGAGGAAATCCTCAGCGGAGCCGATGTCGTTGACGGCTACCTGAGGAACGTTGTTGGTGGGCATATGTGAAGTTGCTCCGAGACGGATTGTTCTTAGTGATGGACAGGGGGCACCGTTCCGCCAGCGTTCAGCTTCCCGGCACCGTCGCGCGCCTGCGGACAGACGGTTAACAGAATGCAGGCTACACGACCCCTCCGAGCTGTGCAAATACCATCTCCGCGAACTCCTCGGTGCCCGCCCCTGCCGCACCTGAGCCATCTCCAGCCACTCCGGCCTCTCCCGCCACATCCGGGGTGGGCGCGTGCATGAGCGCGTGCCGCACAGCCCCGCCGAGCGCGTCGCCGGCCTCCCCGTACCCGAGGTGCCGCAGCATCAGCGCCGCCGAGTTCATCAGCCCGGCCGGGTTCGCCACGCCCTGCCCCGCGATGTCCGGCGCGGAACCGTGCGCGGCCTGTGCCATCACCGCCGTGTCCCCGGCGTTCACGCTGCCGGCGGCGCCGAGCGTGCCACCGAGGGCCGCGGTGAGGTCGGAGAGGATGTCGCCGAACATGTTCTCCGCCACGATCGTGCGGTGACGCCCGGGGTTGACCACCAGGTCGGCGCACAAGGCGTCGATGTGCACCGGGAGCAACCGCACCCCGGTCTCGTCCGCCATCGCCTCGGCCTCCTCCAGGTACATCCCGGACGTCCTGGCCAGGACGTTCGCCTTGTGCGCGACCGTGAGGACGCCGCCGCGCGCGGCAGCGACGCGTCCTGCGTGCCGGACGATCCGGCGCACGCCCTGGCGCGTGAAGGTTCCGATGGCCAGGGCGACGTCCTCGGTGACCATCACGTCACCGGAGCCGGCGTACATGTTGCGGTCGGCGTAGAGCCCCTCGGTGTTCTCCCGGACGACGACCACGTCCAGGTCGGGCGCCACCGCCCCGGGCAGCCCGCGCACCGGTCGCACGTTCGCCCACAGCTGGGCGCGCACCCGCAGGGCGGCGGAGGGGTTCTGCTGCTCGCGCGCCTCCGGCGGGTAGGACGCGTTGTCGTGCGGGCCGAGCACCCAGCCGTCCAGTCCGGCGACCGTCTCCCAGGTCTGTTCCGGAAGGATCCTGCCGGCCTGCCCGAAGGCCTCCCGGCCGAGCAGCAGGGGCACCCAGCGCACGGAGACGCCGCCGTGGTGACGCAGCGCGGTGGTCGTGGCGGTGACGGTGGGGGCCACGATCTCCGGGCCGATGCCCTCCCCTGGCCAGTAGCCCAGCCTGAGTTCGTGGTGCGTGCCGGTGGAGTCGCCTGGAGTGATCACGGTCACCCATCCTAGGTCCTGCCCCGCCCCTGGGTCGACGGTGGGCTGACACGCGGGCCGCTTCGGACTTTTCACCACCCCACACATCATCCGGATACGATGACGCCCATGAACGAAACCTCACCCGGCACCGGGCACTCCGCCGAGAACGCCGCCGAGCACCCTGCCGAGCACGCGACCTCGCGGCGCCCCGCCTTCGAGAACACCCCCTTCACACCGGGGGCCGTCGTCCTCAACGCGCTCCGCGGCGGCCTCATCGGCTCCGCCGAGCTCGTCCCGGGCATCTCCGGCGGCACCGTGGCCCTGGTCACCGGCGTGTACGAGCGCGTGCTGTACAACGCCAACCGACTGCTCGACGGCCTGAAGGCCTTCGCCACGGACCGCCCGGCGGGGATCCGGAAGATCAAGTCCGTGGACTGGACAATGCTCATCCCGATGGCCATCGGCATGGTCGCCATGGTCTTCGCACTGGCCGGCATCCTCGGCACGTTCGTCGAGGACCACCCGATCCCCGCCAAGAGCCTCTTCCTGGGCATGGTCGCCGTGTCCGTGGTCGTGCCGATCCTGCTGATCGACACCGCCGACCTGAAACGTCGGCTCCCCGTGGCCGTGCCGCTGTTCATCGTCGGCGCACTGTTCACCTTCATCGCCACCGGGTTCTCCTCGTCGACGAACAACGACCCGAACCTGTTCCTGGTGTTCATCGCCGCCGCGATCGCCGTGTGCGCCCTGATCCTGCCCGGCGTCTCCGGCTCCTTCTTCCTCTACGCCATCGGCATCTACTCCGCCACGCTGACCGCGGTGAGCGAACTGGACATCACCTACATCCTGGTCTTCGGTCTCGGCGCCCTGACCGGCCTGGTGCTCTTCGTCCGTGTCATGGAGCACCTGCTGACCAAGCACCGCACACTGAGCCTGTTCACCATGACAGGCATGCTGCTCGGTTCACTGCGCGCCCTGTGGCCCTGGCAGGACGACGACTCCAGCCTGCAGGCCCCCGGCGACCAGGTCGGCACCGCCGTCCTGCTGTTCGTCCTCGGCGCCGCAGTCGTCGCTGCGATGGTCATCGCCGAGCAGGTCACGAAGCGTCGCCGCATGCGGGCGAACGCATCACGTACCTCCTAGACCGGACTCAGTGCCCGGCGGCCTCCCAGTTCTCCCCGGTCCCGGTGGAGACGTCCAGCGGGACGCGCAGTTCGGCCGCCCCGTCCATCTGCTCCTGCAGCAGCGCAGTCATCTCCTCGAGCTCGCCGTCGACGACCTCGACGACGAGCTCGTCGTGCACCTGCAGCAGCACACGTGACCGCATGCCGCGCCGTGTCATCTCCCGGTCGACGCGCAGCATCGCCCGCTTGATGATGTCGGCGGCGGTGCCCTGGATCGGCGCGTTCAGCGCGGCGCGTTCGGCGTTGTCGCGCGCCACCCGGTTGCTGGAGTTGAGCTCCGGCAGGTAGCGACGTCGCCCGTAGAGCGTCTCGGTGTAGCCGACCTCCTTGGCCCGTTCGACCACGGTGTCGAGGTAGTCCTTCACTCCGCCGAAGCGCTCGAAGTAGGTGTCCATGATCTTCTTCGCCTCACCGGCGGCGATGTTGAGCTGCTGGGACAGGCCGAAGGCGCTGAGCCCGTAGACCAGCCCGTAGCTCATCGCCTTCACCCGGCGACGCAGTTCCGGGGTGACCTCGTCGACGGGCACGTCGAAGACCTTGGAGCCCACGTAGTTGTGCAGGTCCTCACCGTTGCGGTAGGCCTCGATCAGGCCGGGGTCCTCGGAGAGGTGCGCCATGACACGCATCTCGATCTGCGAGTAGTCGGCGGTCAGCAGCGTGGTGTAGCCCGCGCCGACGCGGAAGGCGCCGCGGATGTGGCGTCCTGCCTCGGTACGCACCGGGATGTTCTGCAGGTTCGGTTCAGCCGAGGACAGCCGGCCCGTGGCGGCACCGCGCTGGTTGAAGGTGGTGTGGATGCGTCCGTCGTCGGCGGTGGCCTCGATGAGTCCGTCGATGGTGGTCTTCATCTTCTGGTACTCGCGGTGGGCCATCAGGTGCGACAGGAAGGGGTGCCCGGTCTGGGCGGTGAGCTTCTCCAGCTCGCCGGCGGCGGTGGAGTACCCGGTCTTGGTCTTCTTGGTGGTGGGCAGGCCGAAGTCCTCGAAGAGCACCTTCTGCAGCTGCTTGGGGCTGGAGAGGTTGAGCGACTCGTCGCCGGCGATCTCGCGGGCGGCGGTGACCTCCTCGGTGATGCGGTCACCGTAGTTGTCGGAGAGTTCCTGCAGCGAGTCACGGTCCACGGAAATGCCGTGGCTCTCCATGCGCGCCAGGACGGTGGCCAGCGGCACCTCGAGGTCGAGGTAGAGCTCCATCGCGCCGATCCCGGCGAGCTCCGGGGTCAGCGAGGTCACCAGGTCGAGCACGGCCTGTGCGCGCACGCCGCCGGCGGCGTCCTCGGCGAGCTCGTGTCCGACGTGGCGCTGCAGGACGTCCGCCAGCCCGGTGGAGCGCACGTCCGGACGCAGGAGGTAGGCGGCGAGCGCGGTGTCGTGCTCCACGCCGTCGAGTTCCAGACCGGAGCCGTGGAGCATGTGCCAGGCCCGTTTGGAGTCGTGCAGCCACTTGGCGGCGGAGACGTCCGCGAGCCAGGCGGTGAGTGCCGCCTCGTCCTTCGGGTCCTGGTCTGTCAGGTCGATGTCCACGGCGTGCAGGACGCCGTCCTCGCCGGCTTCCGGGTCGAGCAGGACGACGCGCGCGGCGTTGCCGCCGAACGGCGTCCCGGTTCCGGTCACCTCGACGACGAGCGGACGGTTGGTGGACGCGTCGCCGGGGTTGCGGCCGTCCTTCCAGCCGGCGCGCTCGGTGAGCCACTTGGCGAGCTTGCCGTCGTCGACGGTGTCGACGGCGAGTTCGGACGCCGCACCGTCCTCGAACTCGATGCCCATGGTGCGGAAGGTGCGGTTGCGCAGGTTGTTGCCGAACTGCAGGGTGTCGAACAGGTCGATCGCCTCGGAGGCGTCCACGTGTCCGGGACGCAGCGCTGAGAGCTTCCCACCGTCGCCGTTGAAGTCCCCGAGGTCGAGGTCGCGGACCATCTCGGTGACCTTGCGGGCCAGCACGACGTTGTCGATGTTGTCGCGCAGGGCGTCGCCGACCTTGCCGCCGAAGTCGTCGATGTGGTCGATCACCGCGTCCAGGCTGCCGTACTTCGTGATCCACTTCTGGGCGGTCTTGGGGCCCACCCCCGGCACCCCGGGCATGTTGTCTGAGGTGTCGCCACGCAGCGAGGCCAGGTCGGGGTACTGGGTGGGGGTAACCCCGTACTTCTCCTCCACGCGCGCAGGGGTGAACCGGTCGAGTTCGGAGACGCCGCGCAGGGTGTAGAGGACGGTGACGTCGTCGTTGACGAGCTGCAGGCTGTCGCGGTCGCCGGTGCAGATCACCGTGCGCATGCCCGCCTCGGTGCCCCGGCAGGACAGGGTGGCGATGATGTCGTCGGCCTCGTAGGCCTCCTTCGTCAGCGTCCGGACGCCGAGGGACTGCAACGCCTCCTGGATCAGCTCGACCTGCCCGTGGAACTCCTCGGGTGCCGGCGGACGCTGCGCCTTGTACTCCGGGAGGTCCTTCTCCCGGAACGTCGGACCGGAGAGGTCGAAGGCCGCGGCGACGTGTGTCGGCCGTTCTGCCTCCATCAGCCCCAGGAACATGCCGAGGAAGCCGTAGACGGCGTTGGTGTACTGGCCCCCGGTCGTGGAGAAGTTCTGTGCCGGCAGGGCGTAGAACGCCCGGAAGGCCAGGGAGTGTCCGTCGAGCAACAGGAGGGTGGGGCGCTCGTCCCCGGGGTTGTCTGTCATGTGACCTTCCTGCATGTCCGTGACGTGTTCTTTTCACGCCGCCGGACACACTTCTCGTGGTTGCTGCCGCAGTCGGTGTCGTGCCCGGGCTATTCTAGTCGCCATGAGTGACCAGACAGAGAGCGTCCCGGAAGAACCGGCGACTGAACCGGCGACCGAACAGCAGTCGTCGGCCCGGCGTCGTGCCGAGGAGACCCGGGTGTACATCCTGGAGTGCGCGAAGAACGCCTTCAACAAGCGCCCCTACAGCGAGGTGTCACTCAAGGACATCGCCACCGAGGTCGGTGTCAGTGCCCCGCTGATCATCAAGTACTACGGAACGAAGGAGAACCTCTACGAGGCGCAGCTGGACTTCACCGAGGCCGCCGCGCGTCTGGAGAACGTCCCCTTCACGCAGATGGGCACCCACCTGGCACGGCTGGCGGTGACCTCCGCCGACGACAGCCCGAACTCGCTGGTGCGCAAACTCGCCGACGCCGGCGGCAACCGGCACATCGTCGACACCCTCGGACGGGTCTTCCGCCAGCAGGTCGTCGCCCCCGTCCTGGAACGGGTGGCCGCCGAGACCGGCTCGGACTCCGGCGCCGACCCGGAGATGCGGGCAGAGGCGGCGATGTCGATGGTGATCGGCCTGGCGTTGATGCGCCGGCTCGTCACCCAGGAGTACTTCCACGACGCCGACGTCGAGGCCTTCGTCACCTACTACGGCGACCTGATCCAGTGTGTACTGGACGGTGAACCCGCAGGACGGTGAGCCGGTCGCACCCGCCGCCACCCCGGTGTTGTCGGGTGCGACGACCCTCCCGTATCATCTCCGTTTGTTGGCCCTGGTGGCGGAATTGGCAGACGCGCTGCACTCAAAATGCAGTGTCTTCGGGCGTGTGGGTTCGAGTCCCACCCAGGGCACCATCATGACCCCGCCGGTCGAGATCGACCGGCGGGGTTTTCTGCTGCCCGGCCTGCAGGGGCCCGCAGCGGCCCGCAGCGGCCCGCACGAGCACGTGACGGTCGGGCTCGGTGTGGTCGCGGTCGTACGGGAAGTGGTTGACCACCGCCCGTCGACCCTCGATCTTCAGCGTCGTCGCCGCGGCGACGGTGTCGAAGGCCCGCAGGAACCTGGGGTGCCCGGCCAGCGCCTTGGCGCGCATGGGGTGCGCGGCGTCGTGGTTTCCGGCGGGCAGCGGGTGGCCTAGGCGTGGATCCGCGGTGAACCGGTCCGTCATACCCCGGATGGTACCGCGGCCCACCATACGGTAGGTTGGCCAGTGAAACTGTCGGGACGGTCCCGGCGCCACACCCCACCCAGGAGGAAACAGCCGTGGACCTTCCCATCGCCGAAGCAATCGAGACGTCCGGCGCCTACGCGTCCAATGCCATCTTCATCGTCGGGTCGCTCCTGTCGTCGCCCTTCGGGCTGATCGGCGACCTCGGGGCAGCAGCCTCCTCGCTGCTCCCCTAATCCTCGTCGGGGTCGACGATCTCGGCCGCGGTGGTGGCCACCGTCGTCCCGTCCTCGAACCGCCTCTTACCGAGGACGTTGTTCGGGTCGACGACCGCGACCTTCTTCCCCGTCTCGCGGATGCGGCGCAGCCCCTCCTTCACCATGCGGCGACCCACCGGGTTGCTCTCGGTCACCCGACGGGCGTCGATGATGACCCGCGGGGTGGAGATGTCCTGGTGCTCGGTCTCCATGAGGAACTCCTCGGCACCGGAGAAGTCCAGACCACCCTGCAGCCGGAAGATCGTGCTGCGCCCGCGGGTACGCACGCCGCGCACCGAACTGCCCTTGCGCGTCACCGCCGACATCAGGTGCAGGCCCATGTCCTCCGAGAGGGCCCGGAAGATCTTCGCCCCGCGCACGCTGTTGCCGGATTCGTCCAGCTGCGGCGAGAACGTCGCGATGCCGAGCTGTCCGGGCAGTGTCCCCATCAGTCCCCCGGCCACCCCGGACTTCGCCGGGATGCCCACGCCCGCCATCCACTTGCCCGCCCCGTCGTACATCCCGGCGGACGCCATGACGGCCTGCACCTGCCGGCACACCAGCGGCTCCAGGATCCTCTCGCCGGTGAGCGGCTGCACGCCTCCGAGGGCCAGGGTGGCCCCCATCACCGCGAGGTCCTTCACCGTGACCCGGATCGAGCACTGCCGGGTGTAGCTCGCCACGGCGTCCTCCGCACGGTCACTGATCACGTCGTAGCTGCGCAGCATGTGGGCCAACGCCAGGTTGCGGTCGGCGGAGCCCGTCTCCGAGGCCGTCACGTCCTCGTCCACGGTGAGCTGCCGCCCGGCGAGCCGGGAGAAGTACTCGACGATCACGTCGACCCGGTCCTCGACCGAGGAGTCCTCACCGTTGATCAGCTGGTTGACGGCGATGGCCCCGGCGTTGATCATCGGGTTGACCGGACGGTGCGTCTTCCCGTCCAAGGAGAGCTCGTTGAAGGCCTCACCGGAGGGCTCCATCCCCACCGTCTCCAGCACCTTCTCCACCCCGCAGTCCTGGAGTGCGGCGGCGTAGGCGAAGGGCTTGGAGATCGACTGGATGGTGAACTCGCGTTCGTCGTCGCCGACGCTGTAGATCCACCCCTGGTTCGTGCACATCGCGATCGCCAGCGGCGTGGGGTCTGCCTTGGCGAGTTCGGGGATGTAGTCGGCGACCGCGCCACCGTCCTCGTCGCGCACCCGGTCCATGATGTCGTTGAGATAGTCTTCGACGAGGGAGTTCATGGCCCCCGAGACTAACAGAATCCGTCGCCGATATACTTCCACCCATGACACCCCTTCCCGTTCCGCGACCGGGCTTTATCGCCCGCAGTGTCGGCTCGGTCCTGGGGGCCCTGATGCTCTCGACGTCTCTGGTGGCCTGCGTCACCAACGAGGAGTCCGGAAACCCGGAGGGCTGGGTAGACACCCTGCCCGAACCCGTCCCCGAACTCCAGGAGCTGCTCCCTCAGGAGTACCGCGACTCCGGACGCATCTCGGCCTCGACCAACCCGACATTCCCACCGAACCAGTTCAAGGACCCGTCCGGCGAGATCATCGGTTTCGAGATCGACCTCGTCCGTGCCGCCGGCGCCGTCCTCGGGCTCGACGTCGGCTTCCAGCAGCAGGACTTCAACCTGATCCTGCCGTCGATCTCCGCCGGGACGGTGGGCGTGGGCACCTCCGGGTTCTCCGACACCGAGGACCGCCGGAACTCGTACGACTTCGTGGACTTCTACACCTCGGGCATCACCTGGGCCACCACCCCGGGCAAGACCGTGGACCCGGCGGACGCCTGCGGGCTCACCGTGGCCGTGCAGAAGGGCACCTACTCCGACACCGACGACGTGCAGGTCAAGTCCGACGAGTGTGTCGCCGACGGCCGTCCGGCGATCAACAAGCTGGTGTACGAGTCCGCCAACGCCGCCGCGAACGCCACGGCCCTGGAGAAGGCGGATGCACTGAGTTCGGACTCCGCGGTGACCGACTACGCGATCCGCCTGTCGGAGGGCAAGCTCGTCCCCGCCGGCGACGCCTTCGACACCACCCCGTTCGGCTGGGCCTTCGCCAAGGAGTCGGACCTGGTGCCCGCCTTCGCCGCCGCCCTCGAGTACCTGATCACCTCGGGCCAGTACGACGACATCCTCGGCCCCTGGGGCCTCACCGACGGCGCGATCGACGCCGTCACCGTCAACACGCAGGACGTCGACCTGCCCGCCGCCGCCACCGCCGAAGAAGGAGCCTCCTGATGAGCGACCACTCCAGGGCCCAGGAACGGACCCGACCGACCGACAACGACGTCGTCCCGCTGCGCCACCCGGGACGCATCGTCGCGTCCGTCGTCCTGCTCGTCCTGCTCGCCGTGTTCCTGTGGAGCGCGGCGCACAACGACGCCTACGGGTGGGACACCTACGCGTCCTACCTCTTCGACACCCGGATCGCCGAGGCCGCGGTGCACACCATGGCGCTGACCGTGCTGGCGATGATCGTCGGCGTGGTCCTCGGTGCCGTGCTCGCCGTGCTGCGCATGTCACCGAACCCGGTGACCAGCGGCATCGCCTGGCTGTACCTGTGGATCTTCCGCGGCACCCCGGTGTACGTCCAGCTGGTGTTCTGGGGTCTGCTGTCCTCGATCTACCAGACGGTCAGCGTGGGCTTCGCCGAGATCGAACTCAGTTCGCTGCTGAGCAACATGTTCTGGCTGGCGGTCATCGGCCTGGGCCTCAACGAGTCCGCCTACATGGCCGAGATCGTGCGTGCCGGCATCCAGGCGGTGCCCGAGGGCCAGTCCGAGGCGTCCAAGGCGCTGGGTATGACCTGGTGGCAGAACATGCGTCGCACCGTGCTGCCGCAGGCGATGCGCATCATCATCCCGCCGACGGGCAATGAGCTGATCAGCCTGCTGAAGACCACCTCGCTGGTCATCGCACTGCCCTACGCCGGTGAGCTCTACGGCCGGTCGATGGACATCGCCTACGCCATGTTCGAACCGGTGCCGATGCTGCTCGTCGCCGCCACGTGGTACCTGGTGATCACCTCGATCCTCATGGTCGGACAACACTACCTGGAGCGCTACTACTCCCGGGGTTCCTCCCGTGCGCTGACGAGCCGCCAGCTCGCCGCGCTGACCGACGCGGAGGGCCTGCCCCCGCTGAACATCACGGTCGAGGACCCGGGCAGCGAACGAAACAACAGGAACAGCCGAGACAACAAGGAGAACGGCCGATGAGCACCGACACCCCGATGATCGCCGTGAAGGACGTCTGGAAGCGCTACGGTCGCCTCGACGTCCTCAAGGGCATCGACCTGGAGGTCCCCACCGGCGGCGTGACCTGCCTGATCGGGCCGTCCGGCTCCGGCAAGTCCACGCTGCTGCGCTGCGTGAACCACCTGGAGAGCATCGACGCCGGACGCATCGAGGTCAACGGCGACCTCATCGGCTACCAGGAGCGCAACGGTCGGCTGCACCAGATCTCCGAGCGCGAGGCGTCGCGTCAGCGCGCCGACATCGGCATGGTCTTCCAGCAGTTCAACCTGTTCACCCACCGCACGGTGCTCGCCAACATCATCGAGGCACCGGTGAAGGTGAAGGGCGTGCCGAAGGCGGAGGCCGAGGCCACCGCCCGGGAGCTGCTCGAGATGGTCGGGCTGTCCGACAAGGCCGAGGCGTGGCCGGTGCAGCTCTCCGGCGGTCAGCAGCAGCGGGTCGCCATCGCCCGCGCACTGGCGATGAAGCCGAAGCTGATGCTCTTCGACGAGCCGACGTCCGCCCTGGACCCCGAGCTCGTCGGTGAGGTGCTCAACGTGATGCGCCGTCTCGCCGACGACGGCATGACGATGCTCGTCGTCACCCACGAGATGGGCTTCGCGCGCGAGGTCGCCGACCACGTGGCGTTCATGGACGGCGGACGCATCGTGGAGCACGGTGTGGCGCGCCAGGTCATCACCGACCCCCAGGAGGAGCGCACCCGCTCCTTCCTGTCCAGCATCCTGGACTGACCCCCTCCGCGCGTCCCCGACCTGTTTCAGGGACGGATGTCGACGTGCCAGGGCACACGGGGGGTGCCCGGGTCGTCCAGCACCTGCTGGAAGAGCTGTTCGGCGGGCTGCTTGTCGCGGCTGACCAGCACCTCGGACAGGCGGGCGGTCAGCGCGCTGATGCTGCCCTCACAGCGGGTGACGTCCAGGGTCACCGTCGCCGGTTCGGGGGTGGTGTCGGCGGCGTCGGCGAAACCGTAGTCCTGCCACACCTCCTCGAGGCTGGCGTCTCCCCCGGTGCCGGTGGCCACCTGCAGGTCGGCGGTCAGCGACTCGGAGTTGAGGTCGACCAGGTGCCGGATGTCGTCGACGATGCTGTCGCGCTGATCGGCGGTGGAAAGGATCTTGAACACGATCTGAGGCATGGGCACCAGTAAAGCACTGACTCGCTCCCACTGCCAGGGTCTGACCGACTACTGTTGGGTAACTGTGATCGGCCACTCCCCCATCTCCCCCGCACCGGTACCTCCGTTGACCACGTTGCCCGACGGCACCATCAAACAGGTCAACCCGTTCTCCGGGACCGAGGTCTGGACCGTGCCCAGCCGCGGCCACCGTCCCGTCCGGGAACGTCCCGAGGAGATCGTCGAGGTCAACGACGCCAACCGGGACACGCAGACGGACTTCGGCATCGCCAACCTGCTGCGCACCACCCCGGAGAAGGCCCGCATGGTCATCGACGACAACGGTGACCCCCGGATCCTGCGCGGCCTCACGGTCTCGCAGCTGGAGGCGACGGACCCGCTGTTTCGGCGGGTGGCGAACCTCTACGAGATCCTCACCTACGACTACTGGCTGGTGAACTACGGCCACCGGATGGACGCCACGGCCGCCCGGCACATGGCGGAGTACCTCGCCGAGCCGGAGGGACGCGCCCACGTCGAGCAGCTGCTGCGCATCCGCCTGGCCGCGGCGGGACGTCCCGCGTCCGAGATCGACGCCCTGTTCACCGAGGAGCGGGCGGTGCAGAGCGTCAACGAGCTCGGCGGGCCGTTGTTCGGCGGCGGACACGACATCATCCTCGCCCGCGACCACTACGTCCCCGGGGCCACCCGCAGCGACCAGCTCCTCAGCTCCGGTGAGATGAGCTGGTCGGACCACCGGCTCTACATCGCCTTCACCGTGGACGCGATGGACCGGCTGTACCGCGCCAACCCGTACGTGCGCTACGTCGCGGCGTTCCAGAACTGGCTGGAGCCCGCCGGTGCCTCGATCGAGCACCTGCACAAGCAGCTGGTGGCCATCGACGAGCACGGGCTGCAGAACGAGACGGAGATCGCCCAGGTGCGGGCGAACCCGAACATGTACAACCAGTGGGCGGTGGACTACGCCGGGCACCACAACCTCATCGTCGCCGAGAACGACCATGCCGTCGCCTTCGCCGGTTTCGGGCACCGCTGGCCGACCCTGGAGGTGTTCTCCCGCTCGGGGACCACCGAGCCGTGGCTCATCAGTGTCGAGGAGCGCGACGCGGTGGCCGACCTCGTCCACGCCTGCCATGTGGCGGCCGGGCCTCACATGCCCTCGAACGAGGAGTGGCTGCACCGGCCGTTGGACGTGGACGTGCCGATGCCGTGGCGGATCATGATCAAGTGGCGTGATTCGACGATGGCCGGGTTCGAGGGCGGGACGAAGATCTTCATCAACACCCTGAGCCCCGCCGACCTGAAGGCACAGGTGCTCGAGAAGCTGACCGTCGCCCGCGACGAGGGGCGTCTGGCCCCGGGGATCCGGCTGGGTGGGGAGATCGAGTTCCAGCGCAACTCGCTGCGCTACAACCCGGCGGTGCAGGGCTAGCCGCAGGTCCCGGCGCAGCCCTGACCATCTCCGGAAGTATGACCTGCGCCTGAGCGCAGGCTTTCCACGTACCCCTACCCCCGGCGGTATGGCCGGACACGGGACACTGATAGACGCCTCTGCAACGTCTACCGGGCCGGGGGCTTGTCCCCAGCCGGAACCGTTGACAACACCGGTGACCCCGCCTACGGTCCGCGGTCAGGGCTGCGCCCATGTGGAGCCTCACACCTCTCCAACCGACGACAACCCACATAAAGGGGCTCTTCGCGATACGGAGTGCGTAGCTGACGGTGGGGCAGCTACGGTGTGTCACAACATGAAGAGGCCCTGGCCGGTACAAGATGAGAGTTGCGAAGC
>JAKDIS010000064.1 GCA_030450335.1 Corynebacterium sp.
CCCCCCGGCGCCCCCCCCCCCCCCCCCCCCCCCCCCGGCTGCCCGGCCGGGCCCCCCCGCCCCCCCTCCGGCGGGGGCCCGCCCGCCCCCCCCCCCCCCCCCCGGCGGGGGGGGGGGCCGGGTCTTTTGTGCGTTCAGGGCCTTATGTTTTGACCGGGGATGTTCTACGATGGGTGAGGTGCCGCCCTAACCTTGGGCGGCAGGAACATCCCTCCAGCTCACCAAGGCGGACACCCGATGGCCTCAGCAGCGACAGACACGTCCCGGCACATTCTCGCGGAGGTGGGCGGAGCGGACAACGTCTCGTCGCTCACCTACTGCGCCACCCGACTTCGGTTCGACCTCGTCGACCGGTCGAAGGTCGACATCGACAAACTCGACAGCGACCCCGCCGTGCTCGGCGTGGTGGAGCAGGGGAGTACCGGCCTGCAGGTCGTGATGGGCGGCGGCGTCGCCGACTACTACAACGCCATCGTCCGGGAACCCGGCATGGGTGACGCGGACGCCGAGAGCCGAGCCGCGTCGAAGAAGGAGTACGGGGGAGTCCGCGGCAGGTACGACTGGGTCAACTACTGCTTCGAGTTCCTCTCCGACACCTTCCGCCCCGTGCTGTGGGCGCTGCTCGGTGCCTCCCTGATCATCACCATGCTGGTCCTCGCCGACACCTTCGGGATGCAGGACTTCCGGGCTCCGATGGAGGAGCAACCCAACGGCTACGTGCTGCTGCATGCGATGTGGCGCTCCGTCTTCTACTTCCTGCCGATCATGATCGGTGCGACGGCCGCCCGTAAGCTCGGCGCCAACGAGTGGGTCGGCGCGGCCATCCCGGCGGCCCTGCTCACCCCAGAGTTCCTCTCCCTCGGCGAGGCGGGGGACACCGTCCAGGTCTTCGGCCTGCCGCTGGTGCTCAACGACTACTCCTCGCAGGTCTTCCCGCCGCTGATCGCGGCCATCGGGTTGTTCTGGGTGGAGAAGGGGCTCAAACGCATCATCCCGCAGTCCGTGCAGATGGTGTTCGTACCCTTCTTCTCGCTGCTGATCATGATCCCGGCGACGGCGTTCCTGCTCGGCCCGTTCGGCATCGGCATCGGCAACGGGATCTCCGAGTTCCTGCTGTGGCTCAACGGCGTCTCCCCGTTCATCCTGGCCGTGATCATCCCCCTGCTGTACCCCTTCCTCGTGCCGTTGGGCCTGCACTGGCCGCTGAACGCGATCATGATCCAGAACATCGCCACCCTCGGCTACGACTTCATCCAGGGGCCGATGGGTGCCTGGAACTTCGCCTGCTTCGGCGTCGTCGCCGGTGTGTTCGTGATCTCGGTCCGCGAACGGAACAAGGGTATGCGTCAGGTGTCCTTCGGTGGACTGATGGCCGGACTGTTCGGTGGTATCTCCGAGCCCTCGCTGTACGGCGTGCTGCTGCGGTTCCGCAAGACCTACATGCGTCTGCTGCCGGGATGTCTGGTCGGTGGCGTGATCATGGGCTTCTTCGACGTGAAGGCCAGCGCGTTCGTCTTCACCTCGCTGCTGACTTTCCCGGCGATGGACCCCTGGGCCGGCTACCTGTTCGGCATCGCCGCCGCCTTCGTCACCTCGATGTTGCTTGTGCTGTTCTTCGACTACCGCGGTAAGGACGAGAAGGCCGAGGTGCGTGCGGCGCTTGCTGCAGAGCAGGACGCGGAACGGGACGCTGAACTCGACCAGGAACAGGACGCCGGGCAGGACGCAGCGTCCGGAGTGGTGGCACCCGCCGCGAAACCGGCGCTGGTCCCGGGGACGGTCACCGTGTTGACCACGCCGGTGGAGGGGCGGGTGATCCCGCTGAGCGAGGTGGACGACCCTGCCTTCTCCTCCGGGGCACTCGGGCAGGGTGTGGCCGTGGAACCCTCGGGCGACACGGTCGTGGCCCCGGCCGACGGGAAGGTTCTCACCGTGCAGAAGACCGGCCACGCCGTGGGACTGCGGCTGGACAGCGGTATCGAGCTGCTGATCCACATCGGCATCGACACGGTGAAGATGGGTGGTGAGGGCTTCGAGGTGCTCGTCGAGAAGAGGCAGCGCGTCGAGGCCGGTACCCCGTTGATCCGGTTCGACACCGAGAAGATCCGTGAGGCCGGCTACTCCACCGTCACCCCGGTGGTGGTGGTCAACAGCCGTGCATTCGGTTCGGTGGAGGGGATGCCCGCACCGCTCGCGGCCTTCGGCGACGACATCGTCACCGTCACTGCTGCGGTGTCCAGCGACGCAGCAGCTGCGCGTTGAGGGCGACGACGACGGTGGAGGCGGACATCAGGATCGCGCCCACGCTCATCGGCAGCACGAAACCGACCGGCGCCAGCACGCCGGCGGCCAGGGGCACCGACACCAGGTTGTAGCCGGCGGCCCACCACAGGTTCTGCCGCATCTTCCGGTAGGCGGCCTGCGAGAGTGAGATCACGGAGACCACCGAACGCGGGTCCGAGCTGGCGAGGATCACCCCGGCCGACCCGATGGCGACGTCGGTGCCCGCACCGATGGCGATGCCCACGTCGGACGCGGCGAGCGCCGGCGCGTCGTTGACGCCGTCGCCGACCATCGCGACCTTGTGGCCGTCCGCCTGAAGTTCGGCGACCTTCGCCGCCTTGTCCTCGGGACGCACACCGGCGAAGACCTGGTCGATGCCGAGTTCCGTGGCGACGGAGGTCGCCACCGCCTCGGCGTCGCCGGTGATCATCACGACCCGGACCCCACGTTCGTGCAGGTCGTCGACGGCGGTGCGTGACTCCGGGCGGACGCCGTCCGCCAGCCGCAGTGCACCGACGACACCACCGTCCACCAGGACGTGGAGGATGATCGCGCCCTCGTCCCGCCACGCGGCGGTGCCGGGCAGTGCCGGGGCGTCGCGCTGCTCGAGCAGGTGGGGACCACCGACCTCGACAACGTGGTCGTCGACGACCGCGCGCACGCCGACCGCCGGGGAGGAAGAGAAGTCCGACGCCCGGGGGACGTCCAGTCCACGGTCCGCTGCGGCGGTGACGATCGCGTGGGCGAGGGGGTGCTCACTGTCGGTCTCCGCCGCGGCGGCGAGGGACAGGGCCCGGTTCCCGTCGAGGTCATTCTCGTCGGGGACGAGTACCTCGGTGACCGTCGGTTCCCCGAGAGTGAGCGTGCCGGTCTTGTCGAACAGCACGGTGTCCACCGAGCGCATCGACTCCAGCGCGAGGCGGTCCTTGATCAGGATGCCGGAACGGGCGGCACGCTCGGTGGCGATGGACACCACGAGCGGGATCGCCAGGCCCAACGCGTGCGGGCAGGCGATGACGAGCACGGTGATGGTGCGCACCACGGCGTCCTCGGGGCGTCCGGCCACCGACCACACGACGGCGGTGACGACGGCGGCCCCCAGGGCGAACCAGAACAACCAGCCGGCGGCGGTGTCCGCCAGGCGCTGGGCCCGCGACGAGGAGTTCTGCGCCTCGGAGACCAACGTGCGGATGCCCGCCAGTGTGGTGTCCTCGCCGACGGCGGTGACCCGCACCCGCAGGCCCGAGTCCGTGGCGACGGTGCCGGCGACCACGGTGTCCCCGACGTCGCGGCGCACCGTCGCGGACTCTCCGGTGACCATGGACTCGTCCATCGACGCCGAACCGTCCACCACCGTGCCGTCGGCCGGGACGGCGGCACCGGGCCGGACGATGACCACGTCGTGCAGGCCCAGCTCGTCGGGGGAGACGGTCGTGACCGAACCGTCCTGCCCGACGCGCTCGGCCTCGTCCGGCAGCAGAGCCGCCAGCGAGTCCAACGCGGAGGACGTCTGCGCGAGCGAGCGCATCTCGATCCAGTGGCCGAGCAGCATGATCACGACCAGCAGCGCGAGCTCCCACCAGAAGTCCAGCTCATGGCTGAGCACGTTCAGGCTCGCGCCCCACGAGGAGACGAAGGCGACGGTGATGGCCAGGGCGATGAGCAGCATCATCCCCGGCTTGCGTGACCTGATCTCGTCGACGGCACCGCTGAGGAAGGGGCGCCCGCCCCAGAGGTACATCACCGTGCCCAACACCGGGGACACCCAGCCGACGACGGCGTTGTCGGGCAGGTCGTAGCCGATCAGGTCGGCGAACATGGTGTTGCAAGCCACCACCGGGACCGCCAGGACCAGCATGATCCAGAACAGTCGGCGGAACTTCGCCACGTGGCCGGCGTGGCTGGCGTGGCCGGAATGCCCACCGTGGTCGGCGTGGCCGCCCGTGTGTTCCATGTGTTCCGAGTGATTCATGTGGTCCATATGGTCGATATGTTCCATGTCATTCATGGTGCTGCTCTCCTCGTGGTGCGACGGACAGGTCAGTTCGCCGCGCGCATCTCACTCTCGGTGACCCACTTGTGGTTGGTCATCGTCATGCCGTCGGACTCGTAGTCGACCATGTACACCGTCTCGTCGGTGGAGCTGTCGATCGTGGCCGTGGCGCCCTTCATGCCCGCCATGTGGTCGGCCTCGAGCGTGACCGTCGCGCCGTCCTCCAGACGCTCCGACCCGGCGTCGGCGAGCTCCTCCTGGACGACCCACCTGTGGTCCCTGACCGGCTCACCGCCGTTGGTGGGCGTGTAGGACACCGAGTAGGTGTAGGTGTCGAAGGCGCCGGCGACGGTTGCCGTGGCACCCTCCATGCCCGCCATGTGGTCGGCGGTCAGGACGACCTCGCTGCCCACCGGGAACTCCGGGTCGGACGCCTCGGTGATGCCCTCGGGGGCGGGGCCTCCGTCGGCCGGGTGGTCCATGTCCATGCTCATGTCCGAGCCCATGTCCATGCCGTCGTGGTCACCGTGGCCGGTGGCGGAGCTGGATGTGCTGGTAGTGCTGGTGCTGTCGGTGGAGCTCTGCTGGCTGTCGTCGGCGGAGGGGGAGCAGGCGGTCAGTGACATTGCGGTTCCAATCAGTGTCGCGGCGGTCAGTGCGGTCAGTCGTTTCGACATCGTCGTCTCACTTCCAGTCGGTGGATTACCTATACCCCCTAGGAGTATACCCGGGAGAACAGTGTGTGCCCCCGAGTGTGGGGTGCCGATGCCGGCTGACCTGTGACGGGGCGCGTTGGTACGCCCGTGATGCCGAGAGTACGTCCCCCGGCGTCGTCCGGACAGCACGAAACCCCGCACACCCAGGGTGTGCGGGGTTTCAGGCGGGGCAGACGGCTACGGCGTCACAGCGTCCTCAGGGCATCCTCAGAGCGAGGAGACCTCGGCGATCGCGTGCAGGGTCTCCAACTTGGAGGCCTTGCGCAGCTGCAGCTTCCAGCCGTCCTCGGTCTGCTCGGTGAAGAACGCGACCTTGGTCGGCAGGACCACGGGCTTGGCGAACTCCACCGCGTAGCGTCCTGCGGACGGGAGGTGGCCCTCGAGGCCCGACAGGATCTTCGCCGCGGACCACATGCCGTGGGCGATCGTCGCCGGGAAGCCGAAGGCCTTGGCGCCGAGCGTGGACACGTGGATCGGGTTCTTGTCACCCGAGGCGTCCGCGTACTGCTTGATGTCCGCCGGACCGACCGGCCACGTGGCCATCGGCGTCGGGTCGGACGGGACCTCGGGACGCTCGAACAGCGACCCGGTGTCCTCGTCACGCGCGGCGACCGCGGCGTCCGCCGAGGACGACAGCTTCGCGCCCTTGGCCAGGAAGCCGGAAGTCTGACGCCAGACAGGTGCGGAACCGTCCTCGCCCTCGACGAAGACCTCGGTGACCATGTCGATCAGCAGGCCCTTGCGGTGCCTGCGCAGGTTCTCCGCGTGGGTGCGGATGTGCAGCACGTCGTCGACGGTCAGCGGGCGGGTCTGCTCGATGACGTTGGTCAGGTGCACGCCACCCACGGCGTTGAAGGGGAAGTCGTCGGTCGACATCACCTTCATCACCAACGCGAAGGAGATCACGTAGGGGTAGGTGTACGGCAGCTCGTTGCCGAGGCGCAGACCCACCGCCGCGTTGTAGTCGGCGAGGTGGGCGATGTCGATCGTCACGCCCTTGACCTCGAAACCGGTCGACGGGTCCTTCGTGGCTGACCGCTTGGCGCCGACGACGGGAACCATGTTCTTCGCGGCACCCTTGTACTCGGCCATCAGGTCGGGGATGGCGGGGAGTTCCTTGTAGGTGACAGTCACGCTGGGGTCCTTTCTAGGCGCCGAGCAGGTTCTGGCCGCAGACGCGCACGGTGTTGCCCGTGACCGCGTTCGAGGCGTTGCCGGCGAAGTAGGCGATGGTCTCCGCGACGTCCACGGTGTGGCCACCCTGGGCGAGGGAGTTGAGGCGGCGTCCGACCTCGCGGGTGCCGAAGGGCATCGCGTCGGTCATGGCGGTCTCGATGAAGCCCGGGGCCACGGCGTTGACCGTGATGCCCTTGTCGGCGAGCTCCTCGGAGAAGGAGTCGACCAGGCCGACGACGCCGGCCTTGGTGGTCGCGTAGTTCGTCTGACCACGGTTGCCGGAGATGCCGGCCATCGAGGACACGCCGACCACACGGCCGCCGTCGGCGAAGCCACCGTTGGCCAGCAGGCCCTCGGTGATGCGCACGGGGGCGACGAGGTTGATGTTCTGCACCATGTTCCAGCGGCCCTCGTCCATGTTGGCGAGTAGCTTGTCGCGGGTCACGCCGGCGTTGTGGACGATGATGTCGACCTTGCCGCCGTGGCGCTCCTCGGCGTGGGTCTTGATCCGCTCGGCGGCGTCCGCGGCGGTGACGTCCAGGGGCAGGGAGGAGCCCTTGACCTCGTTGGCGGTCTCCGCCAGACCCTCGCCGGCGGCGGGGATGTCGACGCAGATGACCTTGGCACCGTCACGGCCGAGCACCTTGGCGATGTCGGCGCCGATGCCGCGGGCGGCACCGGTGACGACGGCGATCTTGCCGGCCAGCGGGGCGTCCCAGGACTCCGGGGCGGTCGAGGCGTCCGCGGTGACACGGATGACCTGGCCGTCGACGAAGGCCGACTTGCCGGACAGCAGGAAGCGCAGGGTGGACTCCAGACCGCTCAGGTCGGAGGAAGCCTCCGGTGCGGTGTAGACCAGCTGGGCGGTGGCGCCGCGGCGCAGCTCCTTGGCGACCGAGCGGGTGAAGCCCTCGAGGGAACGCTGCACGATGTGCTCGTCACGGTCCTTCACCAGCTCGGGGGTGGTGCCGATGACCACGAGGCGGGCGCAGGGCAGCAGCTTGCGCATCTGCGGGTTGAAGAAGTCGAAGAGCTGGTGGAGCTCCTCCGGCTTGGTGATTCCGGTGGCGTCGAAGACCAGGGCGGCGCGCTTGGCGTCCGTCCCGGCGTCGACGAACTGGTAGTCGTCGGCGAGCAGCGGCTTGATCCCCGCGGCGAGTCGTCCTTCGCCGCCGATGACGACGGGGCCGTCCAGGGCGGGCTCGCCCTTCTTGTAGCGGCGCAGCGGTTCACCCTGGGGGACGCCGAGCTTTCCAGCGAGCCCGGAATTGACGACCTGGTCGAGCAGGCCCTTATTGGAGGAAGACAACGTTCGTAACTCCTTGGTAGTGGATCCGTTATTCGAAAGCGTACCTACGGTCGCCCGAACAATGTATGTTCACATTTGTACCCTAGTATGTGACCCCGAACCATGTCCCGGAAATCCGTGACGCGGGTTACACGAAGATCTGGGGTCGACCCGGATCCCCCGGTAGACTTCCCGGGGACGTCTGGCACACACCACGACACGACGACACGACAACAACCGATGGAGAGACATCCAGATGACTACTTCGCCTCGTAAGGTCGCCATCCTCGGCGGCAACCGCACCCCGTTCGCGCGCTCCAACAAGGAGTTCTCCAATGCGTCGAACCAGGACATGCTGACCGCGGCCATCAACGGTCTCGTCGCACGCTACGGGCTGCAGGACGAGCAGCTGGGCATGGTTGTCGCCGGTGCCGTCCTCAAGCACGCACGCGACTTCAACCTGACCCGTGAGGTCGTCCTGGGGTCCGCCCTGGACGCCCAGACCCCCGCCTTCGACCTCCAGCAGGCCTGCGGCACGGGTCTGGCCGCCGCCGTCCAGGTCGCCGACGCCATCGCGTTGGGACGCATCGACGCCGGCATCGCCGGCGGTTCCGACACCACCTCCGATGCGCCGCTGGCCGTCAACGACGAGCTGCGCAAGACCCTGATCAAGGTCAACGCGGCAAAGACCACCGGTGAGCGCGTCAAGCTGCTCGGCTCGGTGCGTCCCTCCCAGTTCGCCCCGGACCAGCCGCAGAACGGCGAGCCGCGCACCGGCCTGTCCATGGGTGACCACGCGGCGATCACCGCCCGCGAGCTCAACGTCTCCCGCGAGGACCAGGACCAGCTGGCCGTCGAGTCGCACCAGAAGCTCGCCGCCGCCTACGACGCCGGCTTCTTCGACGACCTGGTGACCCCCTTCCTCGGCGTGCAGCGCGACACCAACCTCCGTGCCGACTCCTCCGTGGAGAAGCTCGCCAAGCTCAAGCCGGTCTTCGGCAAGAAGGACGCCGCCGCGCACGGCACCCAGGCGACCATGACCGCGGCGAACTCCACCCCGCTGACCGACGGCGCCTCCGCCGTCCTGCTGGCCTCCGAGGAGTGGGCCGAGGCCCACAACCTCCCGGTCAAGGCGTACCTGGTGGACTCCGAGACCGCCTCGGTGGACTTCCTGCACGGCCACGACGGACTCACCCCGGACGGACTGCTGATGTCCCCGACCTACGCCGTCCCGCGTCTGCTGGAGCGCAACGGCCTGACCCTCCAGGACTTCGACTACTACGAGATCCACGAGGCCTTCGCCTCCCAGACCCTGGCGACCCTGCAGGCATGGGAGTCCGAGGACTACTGCCGCGACCGTCTCGGCCTGGACGCCCCCCTGGGCTCCATCGACCGGTCCAAGCTCAACGTGAAGGGCTCCTCGCTGGCCGCGGGCCACCCGTTCGCCGCCACCGGTGGACGTATCATCGCCACCGCGGCGAAGACCCTCGAGGAGAACGGCGGCGGACGCACCCTGGTGTCCGTCTGCGCCGCCGGCGGACAGGGCATCACCGCGATCATCGAGCGGTAGATCCTTCCGGACCCTCACTTCGGCAGAGGGTATCCAGAGAGCAACCCCGAAAGGTCGGTGCGACCGACCTTTCGGGGTTGCTCTCTGCGTGGGGGCTCTCAGGCCTGTCAGCCCAGCACGCGGTCCAGGTCGGTGCGCATCATGGCGGTGTTGTAGCCCGACCAGGTGGTCATCACGAAGTACAGCGTGGACGGGTCCGCGGGGTCCTGCCTCGGCAGCATGAAGGAGCCGTAGGCGTCCGGCAACTGCAGGCGCGACACCACGGTCTTCTTCGACGACCACGGCCCGGTGGGGGACGGCGCCTCGCGCAGGACGATGCCCTCGGTGGACTCGTACATCGCCAGCCACTTTTCGCGGTGCTCGTCGTACTGTACGGAGAGCTCGGAGACCCGCCCGTTCAGCACGGTGGCAGCGGCGTCGGGCTTGGTGGACCAGCCGTCGCCGTCCCAGTACTCGGCTTGCGACCAGTTCGGGAAGTTGTCCTCGGTGATGCGGGCGAGTTTCGCCGAACCGTCCCGGCCGCTGGGGGTGCCGTAGGCGTAGACGTAGTTGGTGTTGTTCTCGCTGTGCTTCGTCAGGGCGGTCATCTGGAAGCCGTCGACGACCGGCCGGTCGTCGGTGATGTCGGTGATCCTGGGGTCCGATGCGGCCTTGGTCGAGGCCCGGGTGGAGTTCTCGACAGACTTGAAGGTCTTGCCGTCGTCCTCGGAGACCACAGTCTGCGCGTAGTTCGTGGTCCACTGCCCGGCGTTGCCCCAGGAACGCACCGACATGAAGTCCACGTACTGATTACCGCCGACCTCGATCCCGGACGTCGGGATCTTCGTGTGCTCGGTACCCGGCTCCTTCAACGAGGAGGGGAGGAACTCCCCGGAGCGCTCACCGTTGGCGGTGCCGTCGAGGTAGAAGCCGTCGGACGGGTCGGTGTCCGTGGAGGAGAACAGTGCGTTGGAGTGCCAACCGCTCAGACCCGACTCGCAGCCGAAACTGTCGCCGAAGGCGGCGAGGGTGCGGTCGCCCCCGGCGTCCCACATGAACCCGAGGTCCGTCGACGCCAGGCCCAGCGCGTGCGTCTGGTCCGGGCTGTTCGGCCCGGTGACCATGTACATGCCCTCCGTCGGGCCGGAGAGGTTCGGCAGGTCCCAGGGGGTGCCGTCCGCCCAGGAGGTCAGCGACCCGGACGTGGACGAGCTCCCTGAACTCCCTGAGCTGCTGGTGGATCCGTGGCCCGAGCTGAGCAGGGCTGACGCCCGGTCGATGAGGTTGGGGGAGTAGGTGTCGCACGGCGCCGCGGCGGCTGTCGCGCCACCGAGGACCGCCGCGGTCGCCGCCGTCACGACGGCCGTGAGCGACAGCGACGAGACGCGCTGGAGGGAAGAAGAGAACATGGGGCTCCTGTGAAGAAACGTCACTACTGTGAAATGAGTGTCGGTTGATGACTATAGTTCACACTCATGACCCGTACATCGCTCCGGAAGAATCGACGCCGGCCCGTCCGTCTCGCCGCCACCGGTCTGGCTACGCTCCTCCTCGCAGCCGGCGCGCCTCTGGCAACCGCAGCCCCAGAGGGCACCGCCAAAACCACAGATGACAAAGAGGACACGGACGACGCCGACACGTCCCCCGAGCTCCCGGACCCCCAGGGGGTGGACGGTTCGGTCGGCAGCCTGCTCAACCGCGACCTGGGCACCGGTGACCAGCCCTTCTGCGCCGACCTCGGCGCGAAGCTCGAGGAAATCGCCGACCAGTGGGCCGCCGCGAATGCCGAGGGGGCGCTCAAGGCCGCAGGTGAGTTGCGCTACCTGTTCGCCAACACCAACGCCGCGAACTACCAGTGCCTCACGGCCGCCGGTGCGGCACTGACCTCCTCCGGCAGTGGGTCGCTCACCGGGTCGCTGACCCTGCCGTTGCCGGGGTCCTGACCTTCGCCCACGTGTTCGCTGCCACCACCGGCCGACAGCGCTATCCTTGACCCCATGCGCATTATCGGCCTGACAGGTGGCATCGGATCCGGCAAGACGACGGTGGCCGAACGGCTCCGGCAGAAGGGCGCGTTCGTCGTGGACGCGGACAAGGTCGCCCGCGAGATCGTGGAGCCCGGCCAGCCGGCACTCGCCGAGCTGGCGGACGCCTTCGAGGGGGTTATCACCGGGGACGGCGGCCTCGACCGCGCCGAGCTCGCCCGCCAGGCGTTCGCCTCCACCGCAGCCACCGACAAGCTCAACGCCATCACCCATCCGCGGATCCGGGAACGTACCACGGAGCTCTTCGACACCGCCGCCGCCGAGGGACGCGAGGTCGTCGTCTACGACATGCCCCTGCTCATCGAGAACGGGGAGACGGAGACCGTGGACACCGTCCTCGTCGTCGACGCCCCGGACGAGGTCCGCATCACCCGCCTCGTCGCCCGGGGGCTGGACGAAGACGACGCGCGTCGTCGCCTCGCCGCCCAGGTCGACCGCGACACCCGGCTGGCCGTCGCCGACGTCGTCCTCGACAACGGCGGCGACGTGGAGTCGCTGATCGCTCAGGTCGACGCGTTCTGGGAGAAGGTGTAACCCCATGGCCTTCGCCGCAGAACACCCCGTCCTCTCCGAGTCGGAGTTCCGTCCCGTCGGTGACGTCGAGCGCACCGACGCACGCTTCGAGGTCATCAGCGACTACAAGCCGGCCGGTGACCAGCCGGCGGCGATCAAGGAACTCGACGAGCGGCTCAACCGGGGCGAGCGGGACGTCGTCCTGATGGGTGCCACCGGTACCGGCAAGTCCGCCACCGCCGCCTGGCTCATCGAGCAGCAGCAGCGTCCGACGCTGGTCATGGCGCCGAACAAGACGCTGGCCGCGCAGCTCGCCAACGAGCTGCGCAGCCTGCTGCCGAACAACGCCGTCGAGTACTTCGTCAGCTACTACGACTACTACCAGCCCGAGGCCTACATCGCGCAGTCGGACACCTACATCGAGAAGGACTCCTCGGTCAACGACGACGTGGAACGCCTGCGGCACTCCGCGACGTCCAACCTGCTGTCGCGCCGCGACGTGGTCGTGGTCTCCTCGGTCTCCTGCATCTACGGCCTCGGCACCCCGCAGTCCTACCTGGACCGCTCGGTGATGCTGAAGGCGGGCGAGGAGGTTGAACGTGACCGGTTCCTGCGTCTTCTCGTGGACATCCAGTACGACCGCAACGACGTCTCCTTCACCCGCGGGGCGTTCCGCGTGAAGGGCGACGTGGTCGACATCATCCCCGCCTACGAGGAGCTCGCGGTGCGCGTCGAGTTCTTCGGCGACGAGATCGACAGCCTGTTCTACATCCACCCGCTCACCGGCGACGTGATCCGCGAGGTCGAGGAGATCCGCATCTTCCCGGCGACCCACTACGTGGCCGGACCCGAGCGCATGGAGAAGGCGATGGAGGACATCCACGCCGAACTGGAGGAGCGCGTCGCCGACCTTGAGGGACGCGGCAAGCTGCTCGAGGCCCAGCGGCTGCGCATGCGCACCGAGTACGACCTGGAGATGATCCAGCAGGTCGGCTACTGCTCCGGCATCGAGAACTACTCCCGGCACGTCGACCAGCGCGAGGCCGGCTCCGCCCCGGCCACGCTGATCGACTACTTCCCGGACGACTACCTCACCATCATCGACGAGTCCCACGTGACAGTCCCGCAGATCGGCGGCATGTTCGAGGGCGACATGTCGCGTAAGCGCAACCTCGTGGACTTCGGTTTCCGCCTGCCGAGCGCCCTCGACAACCGGCCGCTGACCTGGGAGGAGTTCGACGACCGTAAGGGCCAGTGCATCTACATGTCGGCTACCCCGGGCAACTACGAGATCGCCGCGGCCGGCGGTGAGTTCGTCGAGCAGGTCATCCGTCCCACCGGTCTGGTGGACCCCAAGGTCGAGGTGCGCCCGACCGAGGGGCAGATCGACGACCTCATCGAGCAGATCCGCCAGCGCGTGGAGAAGCAGGAGCGCGTGCTGGTCACGACCCTGACCAAGCGCATGGCCGAGGACCTCACGGACTACCTGCTGGAGCACGGGGTGCGGGTGCGCTACATGCACTCGGACATCGACACGCTCAAGCGGGTGGAACTGCTGCGCCAGCTGCGCCTGGGCGAGTACGACGTACTCGTCGGCATCAACCTGCTGCGTGAGGGCCTGGACCTGCCCGAGGTGTCGCTCGTGGCGATCCTCGACGCGGACAAGGAGGGCTTCCTGCGCTCGGAGCGTTCCCTGGTGCAGACCATCGGCCGTGCGGCACGAAACGTCTCCGGCGAGGTGATCATGTACGCCGACAAGATCACCGACTCGATGCAGTACGCCATGGACGAGACCGAACGGCGCCGGGCCAAGCAGATCGCCTACAACAAGGAGCACGGCATCGACCCGCAGCCGCTGCGCAAGGCGATCGCGGACATCCTCGACCAGGTCTACGAGAACCGTGGTGACGAGGCAGGCGCGGGCAGTGGGGCGACCGGCTTCGGTGCCGACGTCAGCGTCGCCGGCGGTGACGCCGCGGTCGGCGCGGGGGACACCGCGAACATGGCGCGTCCGGAACTCGAGAAGCTGATCGCCGACCTCTCGTCGCAGATGCAGGACGCCGCCCGGGAGCTGAAGTTCGAGCTCGCCGGACGGCTGCGCGATGAGATCGCGGACCTGAAGAAGGAACTGCGCGGCATGATCGAAGCCGGCATCTGACTGGGGTAGGCTTCATGTGGAAACCATCACCGATCACAAAGGGCTGGCAGTGAGCGATAGCACCAACTACGAGACCATCGTCGTCGGGACCGACGGATCGTCGTCCTCGGTCCTGGCCGTCAAACGTGCGGCGGCGCTGGCTGCGGCCTTCGACGCACGCCTGGTCATCGGATGCGCCTTCTACAAGAACGCCGAGTCCGCGGTGAAGGCGATCCGCATGGACTCGAAGACCGTCGTCGGCGGCGACCCCGCCCACGACAACCTCGCCGCCGCCGTGGAGGCGGCCAAGGAGGTCGGCGCGACGAAGATCTCCACCGCCATCAAGGAGGGCGCCCCGGTGGACGCCCTGATGGGCATCGTCACCGACGAGTCCGCCGACCTGCTTATCGTCGGCAACCGGGGGATCAACTCGCTGACCGGACGGCTGCTCGGCTCCGTGCCCGCCGACGTGGCGCGTCAGTCCGACTGCGACGTGATGATCGTGCACACCGTGTAGGTCCC
>JAKDIS010000065.1 GCA_030450335.1 Corynebacterium sp.
CCGCAACACGCTGCCCCTTGGGGTGGGTGGGGGTGTATGCGGGGGGGGGTTTTGTTGCAAGGGTTTTTATTTCACTGCGAACGCTCGATTTCCGCCCCCGTGCGCCCGGGTACCCTCCGGGGTATCTGGCGAGGTCAGGCACCATGGTGTGATGCGGGGCTTTCTCCTGCGGGCCTCGGCGATGGGTTAGGGTGCAGGGAGCCCGATATGATTTTTCAGGACCCTCACACCCGAAAGAGAGTGCCCGGTGAAGCGCATCCGAACCACGGTGACCGTGTTGACGACGGTCGGGCTGCTGGCGGCCTGCACCGGGACCGACGGGGGGCCGGGGGTCGAGGCCACGAGCCCGGCCATCCAGGAGGCGTCGTTCAAGGCAGGGCAGTCGTGCGAGGACTCCACGCAGGTGTCACGCTCGCTGTCGGCGACGGGGGCGAAGGACGATGCGGTGGTGGTCACCCCGGACCCCTACGCGTCCGACATCGCGTGCCGGACGCTGGCGGACGGCGGGACGGCGGCGGACGCCGTCGCCGCCGCACAGTTCACCCTCGGCCTCACCGAGCCGCAGTCCTCGGGGCCCGGCGGCGGGGCCGTCGCGGTCTACCACGACGCTGCGTCCGGCGAGACGCGCACGTGGAACGCCTCGGTGCCCGCGCCGCAGGGTGACGACGGCACCGGTGTCTCCGGCGTCCCGCAGACGCCTCAGCTCATGCGCACGATCCAGGGTACGTACGGGGCGAAGAAGTTCAGTGACGTCCTGGCGCCCGTCGCCGAGCTCGCGGACGGGGGATTCCAGGCCAGCAAGCGCTTCGTGGGGGCGGTGAAGCGCCGGCACGACGTGATGACGGGTATGCCGTGGCCGGGGGTGTCCTCGGCGAACCTCCCGGTGCCGGGGGACGAGCTGACCAATCCGTCCTACGCGTCCTACCTGCGCGGACTGAAGGTCTCCGGCCGGATCGCCTCCGAGGACGCCCTGTGCGCCGACTACCGCGACACCGAGGTCTGCGGCCCGGGTTCCACCGGTACCGGCATGATGGTCGTGGGGGAGGCCCTCGGGATCCTCGACCAGCTGGAGCTCGGGGACGACCCGCAGCACGTGGTCACCGAGGCGGAACGTCTCGCCCTGGCCAACGGCAACACCTGGATGCAGGACCCCACGGTGGACCCGGAGCTCTCCCGTAACTACGTGGACTCCCTGGTCACCGATCCGGAGCACCTGAAGAAGCAGGCCGCGCGGATCGACCCGGATTCCACGCTGGGGCGGATCGAGCCGGACCCGCTCAAGGGCGATGCGGGGACGTACCTGCCCAACCGGGAGGAGGGGACCTCGCAGATCACCGTGCGTGACGGAGACGGGAGCATGGCCAGCGTGACGACCACGCTGCACCAGCACTTCGGGTCCGGCGAGCTGCGCAACGGCTACTTCATGAACAACTCGATGGCGAACTTCAGTACCTCGACGAAGGCGACGAACCAGCGGGCGGCCGGGGTGCGCCCGAAGACGGCAATGAGCCCGGTGATCGTGTTCCGCGACGGGACGCCGTTCCTCGCGCTGGGGAGTCCCGGCGGCGGGGCCATCCCGTCCTATGTGATCAAGACCACGGTAGGGATCCTGGACCGGGGGATGACGGCGCGGGACGCCGTGGACGCCGACAACTACGGGGCGACCGGACGTGACGCGACCTACGTCGAGGGGACGGTCGCGGGCCAGATCGTGGGGACCGACAGTGGTCTGAGCGTGGTCTCCGTGGCGGACGGGACGGTGTTTGCCGAGGCAGACGCACGGGCGGGTGGTTCGGCGCTGTCCGCGCAATAGCGTTATTTAATACGTATCGAAAACTTAATTGAGCCAGAATCCAATACCGTGCCTATATTCGGCGCTTGCGGAAAAACTCGCTAACCCGGTTCCATTTAACGCGAATAAAGTACCTCCCGGGGTTGCAAGGGTGGGGTAGGCAAGTTAGTGTGCCCACAGTGCGGAGCTCCTACCTGGAGCTTTACCAGCCTAAAACATTAACTCGGGCAATGTTTCGGACCTGTTACGTTGCCATACCCCCTCACGTATCCTCTCCAAGGAGTTTCATTCATGCTCGCTTTTCTGTCCCTGTCCGCATTGACTGCGACAACCGGGATAGCGGCTTTCCATCGTAAGGAAGTCCGTCACCGTCGGCGGATGGACAGCCTGGACATCAACGTCCACGTGAACGGCATCCGCGGTAAGTCCACGGTCACCCGCATGATCGGCGGCGTGCTCCGGGAGGCCGGGAAGACCACGATCTCGAAGACCACCGGCACCTACGCGTGCGTCATCGACAGCCAGGCCGGCGAGCACCCCATCAAGCGCACCGGCCCGGCCAACATCAACGAGCAGTACCGCTTCCTCGCCGAGTGGATCGACGGCGCCGACGACCCGGTCGAGGCCCTGGTCGTGGAGTGCATGGCGGTCAAGCCGAAGTACCAGTCCCTGTGCCAGGACGTGATCCTGCGCTCCCCGATCACGGTGCTGACCAACGTCCGGCTGGACCACCAGGAGGACATGGGCGACACACTCGAGGAGATCGCGGCGTCCCTGTGCTCCACGGTGCCCCAGGGTGGCCTGGTGATCACCGGTGAGCGCGACCCGAAGCTCGTCCGGCTCATCCGCCGGCACTGCGAGGACCGCGGTTCACGTCTCATCGTGGCCCAGGAGAGTGAACTCTCCCGCAGCCTGTGCAGCCGATTCGACTACCGCCAGTTCGAGGAGAACGTGGCGGTGGCACTCGCCGTGGCCGAGGCGCTCGGCATCGACGCCGACGTCGCCGCCCGCGGCATGATCTCCGCCGAGCCCGACCCGGGAACCACCCGCATCGCCCACGTCCGCGACGTCTCGACCGGCCCGTTCTACTGGGTGCCGATGTTCGCCGTGAACGACTGGGAGTCCACCACGCGGGTCTTCCACGACGTCCTGGACGAGGACCTGCCGCCATGCCGCAGGGTCGTGGCGCTGAACAACCGCGCCGACCGCACCGACCGCGCCGCCATGTTCGTCGACCTCGTCGCCACCGACCTGGCCGGCGACGTCGACCGCGTCGTGCTCTACGGCGAGATCCAGGACGTGGTCCGCCAGAAGCTGCTCAACGCCGGCGTCCCCGACGAGAAGATCGTCACCACCAGCGACCTCGACGGCGAGCAGGGTGCGGACGGCCGCGACCTCGTGGCCCGCGCCCGCGCCGGTTTCGAGGGTGAGGACGTGGCCATCTTCGGCATGGTCAACATCCACACCGAGCACGTCACGGCCATGGAGCGCTATGTCGGCGCCCTGGCCGAGGAGCACATCGAGGCGGTCGCGGCGTGACCTACCAGTACATCGGTTCCTACGGGTTCCTCACCGACCTCGTCCACGTCACGTTCCTCACCGGCCTGCTGGTGAGCTACCTCTACTTCCGGCGCCGGCAGATCTCCGTCGGCGGCTCGCTGGCCGTCGGTTACCTGGCGTCCTCGCTGTACATGCCGCTCAACGTGCTCGCCACGCTCGGCTCCGCACTCGTCGGATACCTGCTGATCAGGTACGTCATCCTGAAGATCTTCCTGCCCCGTCCCCGCCAGATCTTCGCCATCGGCCTGGGCGTGGGCGTGGCCTGCGGCGGCCTGTGGCTCGCGGTCACCTCCTGGGTGCTCGGCGGGGTGCCCGGCGACGGACTCGCCCTGGTCGGCGTGATCGTGCCCGGCATGATCTGCAACTCGCTGATCAAACAGGGTGTGGTGCGTTCGATGGTCCCGTTGGCGTGGATGGTTCCGCTCACCGGCGTCCTCGGCCTGGCGATCACGCTGCTGACCTCCACGGTCCTGCCGTTGTCCCTGGCCGACAGCATCACCCACGCGGACGTCGAACCGTTGCCGAGGCTCTTCCTCATGAGCGCCCTGTCGGTGCTCTTCGCCGTGCTGGTGCAGGAGGGCACGGTGCGCTCCCACAAGCTGCGTACCGGCGGCTACGTCACCGCGGGCGTCATGGTCGCCGCGCTGACGAGCTGGACGTACCTGGTGGTGCTTGCGGTGGCGACGCTGCTGCTGCTCGCCGTGTACCTGCCGTACTCGCGCACGGTCCCGCTGTTCGGCAAGGACCGCTTCGTGCTCCTGTGCGCCCTGGCGTTCACCCTGGTCACCGCGCTTGAGCTGGTGGCGGCCACCGTGTGGGGGCTGCGCTTCGGCGGGCCGCAGAACGTGGTGTTCTGCGTGCTGCCGGCCATCATCGCCAACGACCTCGTGCAGTACGGGGCGAAACGAACCTCGCTGGGCATGGGCCTGTCGCTGGCCGGCTGCGCCGCAGTCGCGGTCCCGGTGATGGCGTGGGCCTGAAGCTCCGGCAGCTCGCGGGCGTACTGTTGGTCGTCGTGATGGTCAGCTCGTGCACGATCGGCGGGTCAGGCAGGGACGAACCCCCGGCCCCGGACCCGCTGCCGACGGCGCCGGACGACACCTGCCGTGACGGTGGTGACGGTGGCGTTGAGGCCACCGGGTCCGTGGACGGTGGCATGGTGTCCACCCCGGACCCCGCCGCCACGGAGGCGGCCTGCGGCGTGCTCGCCGACGGTGGCACGGCGGCCGACGCCGTCGTCGCCGCCCAGTACGTCCTGGGCCTCACGGAACCGCAGTACTCCGGCCCGGGCGGTGGTGGCCTGGTGGTCTACCACGACGCCCAGTCGGGCACCACGGAGAGCTTCGACGGCACCGTCTACGCGCCGCAGGACGACACGTCCTACGACGACGAGTCGGTGGGCGTACCGCAGACCGACCGTCTGATGGACTCGTTGCGCGCCCGATTCGGGACGAAGTCACTGGAGGACCTGACGGCCCCGGCGAGGACGCTGGCGTCGGAGGGATTCGAGGTCACCGAGCGGCTCGCCAAGGCCATGTCGGCGCGCAGCGAACTCTTCGACGACCTGCCGGAGGCCGGCGACACGCTCACCAACGAGCAGTACGCCGAATATCTGGCGGGCCTGAAGGGCACCGACGACCCGATCGAGCCGTCCGACCCGCTGTGCGTGGACTACCAGGGGCACTCCGTGTGCGGCCCGGACTCCACGCAGACCGGCATGATGGTCGTCGCCGAGGCGCTCGGCATCCTGGACCGGCTGGACCTGGCCCGGCTGACCCCGAAGGACGGGGTGCCGCGGGCGACCGCGCAGCACCTGGTGATGGAGGCCGAACGCATCGCGTTCACCAACGCCAACACCTGGATGGGCGAGGAGACCGAGGCTACCGAGGACTACCTCGGGGACTACGTCGAGGACATCGTCACCGACGAGGACCACCTGGACGACGCCGCGGACTCCATCCGGCAGAAGAAGACGCTCAGCGGCCTGGATCCGGAGGAGCTCGGCGGGATGGACGGCGAGTACGAGGACAGCGACGACCAGGGGACCTCCCAGGTCACCGTTCGTGACTCGGCCGGCAGCATGGCGAGCCTGACGACCACGCTGCAGCGTAGCTTCGGCAGCGGGAAGCAGGAGAACGGCTACTTCCTGAACAACTCTCTGGACAACTTCAGCCGCCGTGCGGAGCCCGGCGAACCGAACCACCGCGAACCCGGCGCGCGGCCGCGCACGATGATGTCACCGGTGCTCGTCTTCGGTTCCGGCGACGACCCGCTCATGGCCCTCGGTTCGCCCGGCGGGCGCAAGATCCCGTCCTACGTGGTCAAGGCCCTGGTGGCGATGGTGGACTGGGACCTTAGCCCGGACGAGGCGGTGCGTATGCCGAACTTCGGCGCCACGAACCGCAACAGCGTGTACTCCGCGCGCGGCGACGCCGAGCAGAAGAAGATGCGCGGTCTGCTGGAGGACTGGGGTCACGACCTGGAGTCCGGACGCTTCGACTCCGGTCTCAGCGTGATCCGCGTTCAGGACCCGCGGGTCAGCGGTGCCGCGGACCACCGGCGTGACGGCTCGGTCGCCGCAGTCGACCTGCCGTAGCAAAAGAGCGGCCGGCTTTCCCTACGAGGCGGCGGAGAGGCCGGAACCGTCGGTCTGCTCCTCAGCCTCCCGCTCGGCCTGCTTGAACTCGAGGATCTCGTCGTGGTGGTTGTGCTCGTAGGTCTTCACCCCCTCGCCCTCGTTGCGCTTGGCCAGGAGGTCCTGCTGCTGTTCCAGCGGGGTGCGCGGGTCGCCCCACTCCCGTCGGGCGACCTCCGGGGTGTACACCTTCGGCGACTCGGCGGGGATGCCGCGGATCGCCGGCTCGATGTAGCGCACCGCCCGGGGGCAGGTGTTCTCCAGGAACAGGATCTCCAGGTCGGGCAGGTGCTTGAAGGCGGCGAAGACCGGCTTCCACAACGCGACCATCAGTGTGTCGGTCAGCTTGGACTGCTTTAGTCCCATCATGCCGCGCATCCAGCGGGGGTAGGTGGCTATCACGCCGCGGCGGAAGAACGGGCGGACCACGGCACGGAGCGGTTTGGGAAGGTCCACGAACGCGGTCTCGAACCCGTTGAGGATGTGGTTGATGTTGAACACCGCGGCCTCGGAGGCGGACAGTCGCTCACGCCAGTCGTCGAAGTACTTCTGGACCTCCCCGCGGGTGCGGGGGACGTCCGCGGGGTCGATGGGCTGGAACTTCGCTGCGGTGGCGCAGGCCTGCCAGTACTCGTTCTCCTCGTCGCGGGAGAGCTTCCCGGGGCCGAACTTCTCGTACACGTAAAGGATCGAGTGCCATGCGGTGACCAGGATCCACAACTGTGAGTCGGGGTTGTTCGAGTCGTAGCCGTTGCCGGTGACCTTGTTGGTCCCGTACGCCCGGGAGTGGACCTTCATGAGGATGTCGGACATCCGGGTCACGGTCCGTGCGTCGGCGAACAGGACGGCGGCGAAGTACTCCATGGTGCGGTCGTAGCGGATGGGCGTGCGCTGCACGACCTGTCCGGAGTCGTCGACGGCCGCCACGAGGTCGGGGTCGAGGTGCTCGATGGTGACGGCGCGGGCGAAGCCGTGCAGGGCGGACGCCGGGAACGTCCAGACCTTCCATGCGACTGAGCCGGGGCCGTACACGCCCTCGTCGTGGCGGACGTACTCCTGGTTCCTGCGGTTTGCCATGACAACCTCCTTGTCACTGCGGTGGGCCGTTCGTCTGCGGCCCGCGTACCCCTACTATTGTGACACAGATCACCCTCGGTTTTGAAGGGGAACGCGTATCGACCTCGGCGCGCGAGTTTCGCCAGTGGGCCACCTGGTGTTCATACGCCCGTCATCAGGGGCCCGTACCGTCGGTCTGTCCGGCAGCCCGTCCGGTCGATCCACGGTAACGGTTATGACAGAGGAGAACCCGGTGACGCCGTCCAGTACCCGAACGCCCGCCCCACGGAACAAGTCCCGCAGAAATGCAGGACGCCCCGCTGCGTCCCGCCCGCTCACAGCGCTCACCGTGCTCACCGCGCTCACGGTGCTCGCCACCGGCGCGGCGGTGACCGTCGTCCCCGCCCAGGCGCAGGTTCCGGACGTCGCGGGGCAGGTGGGGGAGTACCTCCCGGCGACGGTGCCGCCGGTGCAGCACGCCGGCGCCCCGGTGCCGCAGCCGTTGGCGCCGTCGGACTACGGCTGGTACGTCTCCGACATCAGCTCCTACGGCAACGGCACCTACTACTCGGTGGTCAGCAGTTTCGAGGATCTGCGGGCCAACCACCCGGAGGTCATGGCGGAGAGCCTGGACACCGTGGTCGGGGTCAACAACTCCGCGGACGCCGCGACGGTGGCGCGCGCCCAGGTGGACGCCGCCGCGGACGACGGCGACCTGCTCACGGCCCTGTCGGACGGGTTCGGCGAGGAGCTCGGCTCTGCCCTACGCACCGCGCTGGCGGAGAACCGGCTGCCGAAGACGCGGGCGCTGATGGACTCCGGGTACCTCTCGAGGGCTGGTGGTCTGGCCAGCTCCACGCTGATCGAGAAGGAGATCTTCGGCTACGACCGCCCCTTCGAGGTGGCGCCGGAGAGGATCACGAAGCACACCGGCGGTGGAAACGAGGACCTCTACGCGCTCGGCGGATCGAAGGCGTTCCCCTCGGGGCACACGAACCAGGCGAGCTGGACGACGACGTTGCTGGCGGTGCTGCTCCCGGAGCTCGCCCCGCAGCTGCTCGCGCGCGGTGCGGAGGCGGGCTACAACCGCATGGTGATGGGGGTGCACTACCCGCTGGACGTCATCGGCGGGCGGATGACCGGCCAGGCTGCCGCGGGTGACCGGTGGAATGACCCGCGCATGCGGGAGGTGCTGACCGGGGCCGGTGAGGAACTCCGTGCGGAGCTGGAGTGGCGGACCGGACGGCCCCTGGCCGAGGCGGTCGCGCAGGACACGGCCTACCGGACGACGGATGACGCGGTCGCGGAGTTCACCGAGCGTATGACCCAGGGTATGGGCCGTGTGGGGGAGCAGGACGCCGCTCTCACCGTCCCGCAGGGAGCGCCGGAGTTGCTGGTGAACGCGTTCCCGGACTTGTCCTGGGGCCAGCGTGCCCGGGTGCTGGCGGCCACGGCCCTGCCGGCGGGTTTCCCGCTGGACGACCAGTCCGCCAACGGGCGTGAGGTGGGCAGTTGGCAGCGGATCAACCTCGCCGCCGCCTTCGCCGCCGACGTCCGGGTGGACGCCGACGGCGGGATGAGCGTCAACGGCGCCGCGGCGTAGCCGCTCAACCGTCGCGGTTACACGGTCGCCGGCTGTTCGGCGTCGGACGCGTCGGCAGCCTTCTTGTCGCCGCCGGGTGCCGAGGTGCCGGTGACCTGCTTGACCACCACGACGGCGATCACGGAGACCACGGTGCCGGCGATGACGGCGATGAGGAAGCCCCACCAGTTGTCCATCAGCGGCATCACCCAGATACCACCGTGCGGGGCACGGCTCCCGACCTCGAAGGCCATGGACAGTGCACCGGTGACGGCGCCACCGACCATCATGGAGGGGATCACGCGCAGCGGGTCGGCTGCGGCGAAGGGGATCGCACCCTCGGTGATGAAGGACGCACCGAGCAGCCAGGAGGACTTGCCGTTCTCCCGCTCGTCCTTGCTGAAGAGCTTCGGGCGCACGGTCGTGGCCAGTGCCAGCGCCAGCGGCGGCACCATACCGGAGGCGATGACCGCCGCCATGATCTGCAGCGAGGCGGTGTCACCGGTGGACAGCCCGGCGGTGGCGAACAGGTAGGCGGACTTGTTGACCGGTCCGCCGAGGTCGAAGCACATCATCAGGCCGATGATCAGGCCCAGGATGACCGCCGAGGAGCCGGACATCTCGGCCAGCCAGCTCTGCAGTGCATCCATCAGGGCGGCCAGCGGTCGGCCGAGCAGGAGGAACATCGACGCGGCGGTGACCAGTGTGGCCAGCAGCGGGATGATGACCACGGGCATCATGGAGCCGAGCCAGCGCGGCACCTTCCAGGACTGGATCCACATCGCGACCAGGCCGGCGATGACACCGGTGATCAGGCCGCCGATGAAGCCGGCGCCGACGAGCACGGAGATGGCGCCGCCGACGAAACCGGGCACGATGCCGGGCCGTCCGGCCAGCGCGTAGGCGGTATAGCCGGACAGCGCGGCGACCAGGAAGCTCATGGCCACGTCACCGCCACCGAAGAACACCGCACCGAGGTAGAGCCGCAGCCCCGACTCATCGGTCAGCAGCATCTCTACGCCGTCGAGGGTGTAGGGCAGGCGCTCGGGAAGGTCCCACAGCGAGTAGTCCTGGACCACGTCCTGCCACACGTTGGCCACGTTGTAGCCGCCGATCACGAAGCCGAGGGCCATGAGCAGACCACCGGCGGCGACGAAGGGCACCATGTAGGACACACCGGTCATGATGGACTGCTGGATGCGGCGTCCCCAGCCGACGTCGCCGTCCTCGTCGTCACCGTCACCGGAGCTGCCGCCGGAGGCGGAGACCCGGTGCGGGTTGTCGGCGGTGGAGGCGGTGACCGCCCGGTCGATCAGTTCGTCCGGGTCGGAGATGCCCTTCTTCACGGGCACGTCGACGACGGGCTTGCCGGCGAAGCGTTCGATGTCGCGCACACCCACGCCGTGGGCGAAGATGACGGCGTCGGCCTCGTCGATCTGGGCCTTGGTCAGCTTGTCGCCGCCGGAGGAGCCCTGGGTCTCGATGACGAGTTCCACGTCGTCACGGGCGTCGGCGGCCTGGGTGAGGGCGTCGGCGGCCATGTAGGTGTGGGCGATGCCGGTGGGGCAGGACGTGACGCCGACGAGCTTGACCACCCGGGACGCGCCTGCCGCCGGTGCCGCCGACTCCGCAGGCGCCGCGGCGGGTTCAGCCGACTTCTTCGGCGCCTTCTTCTTGTTGAGGACGTCGGTGACCAGGGTGACGACCTCCTCCTCGGACTCCGCGGCGCGCAGTGCGGCGACGAAGTCCTTCTTCACCAGCGCGCGGGCCAGGGTGCTGAGCACCTTCATGTGTGCACTGCCGGCGCCCTCGGGGGCGAGGATCATGAACACCAGGTCGGTGCCGCGCGGGTTGCCGTCGGCGTCCTTCTCGTCCGCCCCGAAGTCGGTGGGGGTCTTCAGCCGGGCGAAACCGAGCGAGGGTTCCTCCACCGCGGTGGTGCGGCAGTGGGGGATGGCGATGCCGCCGGGCAGTCCGGTGGCGGCCTTCTCCTCACGGGCGTGGATGTCCGCCAGCAGCTGCGTGGTCTCCGAGGCGCGACCGGCCTTGACCTGCAGGTCGGCCAGGGCGGTGAGTACGGCCTCCTTCTCGGCCGGGATGTCCGCGTCGAGGGAGACGAGTTCGGGGATGATGACCGGTCGGTCGTCGGGACCGCCCGGCGTGGTGGGTGGTGACGTGGTCATTGTCATACTCTCCTTGATTCGGGAAGGTCGGACGGGAGGTCGTCGGGCGTGGGCAGGGTGGTGCCCGGCAGGGTGACGGCGGTGGAGCCGTGCGCGACGGCGAGGGCGAGCCTGGCCGGGGCGTCCTGCTCACGGGCGGCGCCGATGACGTAGCCGGCGAGGGTGGAGTCCCCGGCGCCGACGGTCGAGACCGCGGACACCTTCGGGCTGGGGCAGAACCAGGCGCCGCTGTCGCCGTCGCGGGTGACCAGCAGTGCGCCGGCGGCGCCCAGGGAGATCAGCGCGGCGCCGAAACCGCGGTCGAGCAGGGAGGACGCTGCGGCGGTGACGGCGGTGAGGTCGCCGCCGGCCGCGGCGTCTTCCATGGCGTCACCGTCGCCGCCGACGATCTGCGCGAGCTCGTGGGAGTTCGGCTTGATCAGGTCGGGCGCGGCGGCCGGGTTGCGGTCCGACAGGTCGACCAGCGCGGCCAGGGCGGCGTCGGAGGTGTCGACGGCCACACGGAAACCCTGCTCGTGGGCGGTGGCGGTCATGCGCGCGTACCAGTCGTCGGGGAATCCGGGCGGCAGGGAGCCGGCGAGCACGAGCCAGTGCGGCCCGCTGACCCCGCGCCCGGTGACCTCCGACATGGTCTGGTCCACGGCGTCGGTGAGGGAACGGCCGTCGGCGGACGCGTCGCCGGGGGAGTTGATCTTGGTGGTGACCCCCTCACCGTCGGTGAGGGTGAGGTTCACCCGCACCGCGCCGCCGCCGACGAAACGCACCGGGACGTCGCCGGCACGCACCAGGTCGGCGAAGTCGCCGTGGTGCTCGGCGGGGACCACGGCCACCACGTCCTCACCGGCGTGGTGGACGACGGTGGCCACGTTGACGCCCTTACCGCCGGCCTGGTCGGTCCCGGAGACGACCCGGTTGACCCCGCCGACGTCCAGCGGGCCGGGGAGCCGCTGGGTGCGGTCGATGCTGGGGTTGGGTGTGACGGTGATGATCACGTGTGAATCACGTCCATTCCTTGTTGTCGGAGTCCCCTGACGACGGGGTCGTCCGGGGGTGCGTCGGTGATGAGGAGGTCGACGTCGTCGACGGTGGCGAAGGCACAGAGCAGTTCCTCTCCGAGTTTCGACCGGTCGACCAGGGCGATGCGTCTTCGCGCGGCACCGGTCATCGCCGCCTTGGTCTGCGCCTCGGACGGGTCCGGGGTGGAGAAGCCGAAGTCGGTGGTGACGCCGTTGGCGCCGAGGAAGGCGACGTCGGCGCGCAGGCCACGCAGCCCGGACACCGACTCCGCCCCCACGACGGACTGGGTGATGCCACGCACCCGCCCGCCGACGAGGTGCAGCCGACGGCCGTCGGTGGTCGGGCCCTGCAGCGAGAGCTCGTAGGACAGCAGGACGGAGTTGGTGACCACGGTGAGGTCGGTGCGCTCGGCGAGGTGCTGGCACAGCAGGGCGGTCGTCGTCCCCGAGTCGACGAGGACGGAGCCGCCGGACGGCGGGAAGTGCCCGGCGGCCGCGGCGGCGATGCGCACCTTGGCGTCCTTCGAGGACGTGGCGCGGGTGGCGACGGTGTGCTCGTTGCCGCTGTGGACGCGGAACGGGACGGCACCGCCGTGGACGCGGGTGACCCGCTGCTGGCGTTCGAGCGTGTCGAGGTCCCGGCGGACCGTCTCGGCCGAGACGCCGTAGCGTTCGGCGAGCTCGGACACGGAGGCACCGCCGAGGTCCTGGATCTGACCGGCGATGACGTCCTGGCGCTGTGGCGCGTACATGTCCCCAGTATCTGTGGGAACGTGTGGGAAGTCAATGGCGATATGGTGGGGAATAGGTGGTTATATGGTCATGTGAATACCGTTTTCTGTCCCGCCCGGTCACAAACAGGCACGCCGGGGTGGTCGCGGGGGTGAGGTAGGGGCGCGGTGTGCTGCGTCACCGGGCCGGGTGCTCACCCGGGAGGATAGGGTGGCGGGAGAAAGTATCCTCACGTGTCCGGCCACGAGTGACCATGGCCGCGCCGCTCGGCTGGGAAGAAGTGACCGACATGACCCTCTCGATCCTCCGCCGGCTGGCGGTCGCCGCGGCGACCACCGCAGCCACCGTCCTGATCGGCAGCCTCGTGGCCCCGGCCGCCTCTGCCGCGCCGGCTCTACCGGCGCTACCTGCACTCCCCTCGGTGGGTGAGGTCGTCGACGACGTCCTCACCGCCACCGGTGAGCCCGCCCCGCACCGGGTGCAGGGCCAGTACTTCACCTCCCCGGGGGTGCCCGCCGCCGCGCAGGACGCCCGCCCGGCCGTCCTCGTCGGCCCGTCCACCCCGCTGATCGTCGGCCCGTCGCTGTGCACGGCCACCGTCGCCGGCCACGATGCCGCGGGCAACGCCGTCGCGGTCACCGCCGGGCACTGCGGGACGCCCGGGGACGAGGTGCGCTCCGCCGACGACCCGGAGGGCACCGTCGTCGGCACCTTCCAGCGCAACGGGGCCATGGACAACGGCGTCATCCTGCTCAACGACAGTGCGCAGGTGACGAGCAGCTACAACGCCGCGTCCATCAGCGCCCTCGGCGGCGGCCAGCCGGCGGCGGGCGCGCAGGTGTGCAAGACGGGCATCGCCACCGGCACGTCCTGCGGGCCGCAGTTCGCGACCTCGGACACCGGTTTCGTGATGCACGTCTGCGCCTCCCACGGAGACTCCGGCGCACCGGTGTACGCCGGTGGCCGGCTGGTCGGCCTGCTCAGCGGCGGGTTCGCCGGACTGCCGTCCTGCACCACCCCGCTGCAGGGCCCCATGCACTCACCGGTCGTGGCGAGCAGCTGGGACGCCGTCGCCGCCGAGATGGACGCCGCCGGCGGGGTCGGCGCCGGGCTGCGTCTGGGCTGATCAGGCTGGTTTGATCAGGCGCCGAGCCGGCCTCGGCCGAGCTGGAGCAGGGAGTTCGCGATGGCGATGCCCTCAGGTCCGAGCTCGGCACGGAACTGGTTGAGGATCGCCGTCTCACGGGAGTAGACGAGCTTCGTCCCGCCGGAGGCGGTGCGGGTGCGGCCGATGATCTTCGAGATCTCCGAGCGGCGCTTGACCGCCTCGATGATCGTCCGGTCCAGTTCGTTGATCTCCTTGCGGTAGTCCTGGATCTGGGCGTCGGACAACGGATCATCGGTCCCGCTGGAGAACTCCATGTCGTTTGTCATGGTGGCGATTCTACGTCCGTGCGGGGTTGTAGGGTGAACGTGACCCCAACCGACAGGAGAACGCGACAGTGAATCCGGGCCAGTCCGACCCCTTCGATCAGATCCCGCTGCCCACGGAGCCGCCGCCCGGGCCGTGGGACGGTCAGGACGGCCTGTGGGAGCCGCCGCCGGACGAGGAGGACGGCCCGCCGGAGGACGCCGCCGCGTTGCTCGCCGAGATGTCGGAGAACGC
>JAKDIS010000175.1 GCA_030450335.1 Corynebacterium sp.
TGGCAAACGAGATTCGCGTGTCGGTGATGCGCGGTGGCACGAGTCGTGGCGTCTTCCTGCGTCTACGTGACCTGCCGCGGGACGCCGGCGCCCGCGACGCCCTGTGCGTGGGCCTGACCGGCGGCCCGGACCCGCTGGCCGTCGACGGGCTGGGCGGCGGGGCGTCGTCGAACACGAAGGTGATGGCGGTCGGTGTGCCGGACGACCTTGCTGGCCTTGCCGACCTGCCGTGGCACGGTTCCTGCCCCGGCGACGTGGACCTGGTCAGCGTCTTCGCCCAGCCCGCGGTCGACTCCACCACCGTGGACTGGACGGGCAACTGCGGCAACCTGAGCGCCGCGGTGAGCGCCTTCGCGCTGGACGCGGGGCTTGTCGGACGGTGCGGCGACCGCACGACGCTGCGGGTCTGGAACGCCAACACCGGTGCGGTATTCGTGCTGGACCACGCGCTGGAGGACGGGAGGCTCCCGCGCGACGGTGACTACGTGATGTCCGGCGCCGGGCGTCCCGGGCCCCGCATCGACCTGAGTTTCCTGGAGCCCGGCGGTGAGACGACCGGGTCGGTGCTCCCGCTGGGGCCGGTGACGGTGCTCGACGGCGGCGTGCGCGCCACCCTGGTGGACGTCACGAACCCGCTGGTCATCGTCGACGCCCACGAGGTCGGCGTGGACGTGACGCTCAGCCGGGACGAACTCAACACCGACGCCGGGATGCTTGAGCGCATCGAGCGCCTACGGCAGGACGCCGCGAGGCGCATGGGGCTGCCCGAGAGTGCCGTCGTGCCGAAGGTCGCGTGCGTCGCACGCGGGGCGCGCGGTGCCGACGGCACCGGCGCCGCCGACCTGGACGTGCGTGTGACCTCGATGGGCGTCGTCCACCATGCGGTTCCGGCGACGGCGGCGCTCGCCCTGGGGTCGGCGGCGGCGTTGCCGGGGACGGTGATGGACGCCGTCCTGCCGGGCGGGACGCAGGCGGAGACCACCATCCGGCACCCGAAGGGGACGGTCACCGTCCTGGCGGAGACGTCCGACGGGGTGCTGGTGTCGGCCGGGATGGCGCGCACCGCGCGCACCATCATGACGGGGACGGCGTACCTGCCGGGGTAGGCGGGCGCGCCGTCAGGCCTGGCCCGGCTGCTCGGCCCGCAACCGCTGTAGCCATTCCTGCAGCAGGCGGGTCTCGGCGGGGCCGAGGGTTTCCGGGTGGGCCGCGGCGAGTTCCGCGACCGTGGACAGTGCGTGGGAGGACGCCGCGTCGTCCTGCTCCGCAGCGCCGGTGATGGCGCTGATGACGCCTTCGCGGACCGCCGCGGAGAGCGCGGGGTCGGGGGCGTCCTGCACGATCTGGCGCAGGGTGACGCCGACGTTCGTCGCCAGGATGTGCTCCGTTGCCTGGGCCGGGGGGACGCAGAGCCGGCCCTGGTCGGCGGCCTGGGTCGCCAGTCCGAGCAGGATCTCGGTGGGTCGCGACTGCGCGACGGGGGCGTGGCCGGGCTGCACCTCGCCGTACATCAACGCGTAGAAACCGGGGTTCCTGAGCCCGAAGGCCACGTGGGCGTCCCAGCCGGTGCGGATGTCCTGGATCGGGTCGCCGGTCCACTCCATCGCCTGTTTCTCGGCGATGTACATGTCGAAACCGTGCTCGACCACGGCATCCGCCAACCCCTGCTTCGAGCCGAAGAAGTGGTATGCGGTCGGAAGTTTCACGCCCACGGTGTCGCACACCGCCCGGAGCGAGAAACCTTCGCCGGGGGAGTTGGCGATCAGTTCCGCCGCAGCGGAGATCAGCTTCTCCCGCGTTCCCGTCGACACGTCCGTGCTCATGCTGCTACCGTAGCGCACATATCGACGATATAGGACCCTGTATCGACGATAGGCGCGGCGACGATCGTGCCACTCCGGACGTACTCGAGAACCAGGAAGGGAAGACACCATGGCAGACCACACGCTCAGGGGCAGGAACGTCCTGATCGCCGGCGGCGGCAAGAACCTCGGCGGGCTGGTGGCCCGGCAGTTCGCGGCCGAGGGCGCGAACATCGTGATCCACTACAACTCCGACTCCAGCCGCGGGGAGGCGGAGGAGACGCTGGCGGCGGTCGAGGAACAGGGCGTACGTGCCGGGCTCGTCCGCGGTGACCTCACCTCCGCCGCGAACGTCGGGACGCTGTTCGACGAGGCGGAGGGTCTGCTCGGCCCGGTCGACGTGGCGGTCAACACCGTCGGCAAGGTCCTGCGCAAGCCCATCGTGGAGACCACCGAGGACGAGTACGACGCGATGTTCGACATCAACTCCAAGGCCGCGTTCTTCTTCCTCAAGGAGGCGGGACGGCGCCTCTCCGACGACGGGAAGATCATCACCGTGGTCACCGCGCTGCTCGCCGCCTACACCGACGGCTACTCGACCTACGCCGGCGGCAAGGCCCCGGTGGAGCACTTCACCCGGGCGGCGTCCAAGGAGTTCGCCGACCGGGGGATCTCGGTGAACGCCGTGGCACCCGGACCGATGGACACACCGTTCTTCTACGGGCAGGAGACCCCGGAACGCGTGGAGTTCCACAAGTCGCAGGCGCTGGGAGGCCAGCTCACCCAGATCGGGGACATCGCACCGATCATCCGGTTCCTGGCCAGCGACGGCTGGTGGATCACCGGGCAGACCATCTTCGCCAACGGCGGATACACCACCCGCTGAGAAAGGCGTTGACGATGACGGACGTAGACAGTGGGGTGCCGGACAGGCACTGCATGCCGGAACCGATCGCGTCGTTCTTCGACTCGGTCAACGCCCATGACGGGCAGGCGTTCCTGGACGCCTTCACCGAGGACGGTGTGGTCGACGACTGGGGTCACCGTGTCGCGGGGAGGGACGGTATCGACGCCTGGAGCGCGGTGGCGTTCATCGGGTCGAGGCCGACCTTCGTCGCGGAGGACGTGCTCATCGCGGACGGGCGGGTGATCGTCGACGGTGACTGGCGCTCCGGCTACGTCAGCGGCCCGTCCCGCTTCGACTTCGAGATCACCGGAGGCAAGATCGCGAAGATGACCATCAGCGAGGGATGACCCGCGGGGCTGCCCCGGGCGCCTACTTCTTCACCGAGTACAGGCGCTTGTTCACGAACTCGTCCATGCCCAGCGGGCCGAGCTCGCGGCCGTAGCCGGAGCGCTTCACCCCGCCGAAGGGCATATCCTCGGTCTCCGGGGCGGGCTGGTTCACGCCGACCATGCCGGCCTCCAGGCCCTCGGCGAACTTCTCGGCGCGTCCCTCCTCGGTGGCGTAGACCGAGGAGCCCAGGCCGTACTGGGTGTCGTTGGCCAGGGTCAG
>JAKDIS010000176.1 GCA_030450335.1 Corynebacterium sp.
GTGGTAGAGGAAGGCGGCGGGGTCGAGCTGCCGGCCCATCGCCGCACTGCGGGCACTGGGCGGCACCGGGAGGCTGCGGCTGACCACCGACATCGGCAGCGACGCCTCCCCGGCGTGCAGCCAGGTCTCGCCGCTCTCGTCGCGCTCCACGACGAGCTCATTGCTGGACAGGTGCAGGAGCGCCCACACGACCGCCGCGAGGACGACCGCGCCGACCACGACGCCCCAGTACCACTCGCGGCCCATCTGCCCCTGGAACCCGACCAGGGTGGTCACCCCGAGGCCGATGAGCCACCAGGACATCGGGACGCGCTGACGCTCGCGGTAGAGGACGTCCGCACGGACCCTGCCTGCCTCGCCGGCATCGCCGGCCTGACCGGCACGGCTCTCTCCGGGTTCCTGTGGCACGTCATCTCCTGTCGGCTCGGGCTCGCTCACGATCCCTTAGTCTATCCTGCGGGCCGTTAGGTCAGTAACCGGACCGCGCCGGTAGACTTCACGGGCATGACCGACAGTCACGACGCACCGTTGCGCATCGCGCGACTCGACCCCGACCTCCCCCTCCCGAGCCGCGCCCACCCCAGTGACGCGGGCCTGGACCTGTCCAGCGCCGAGGACCTCACACTTGCCCCGGGTGAGCGGGCGCTGGTGGGCACCGGCGTGGCCCTCGCCCTGCCGGTGGGCACCGTGGGACTGGTGCACCCGCGTAGCGGACTGGCCTGGAAGCAGGGGGTTTCCATCGTCAACGCCCCCGGGACCATCGACGCGGACTACCGTGGCGAGGTGAAGGTCTGTCTGATCAACCTGGACCGGGACACCTCGGTCGTCATCCACCGCGGAGACCGCATCGCGCAGCTGCTCGTCCAGGAGGTGTCGCTGTGCGACGTCGAGGAGGTCGCCGACGTCGACGCCCTCGGTGAGACCGCCCGCGGCGCCGGGGGCCACGGTTCCACCGGGGCCTGACCCGTTTTCCCACGTCCTGAGCTGTACACCCGTTACGTCGAGATTTGAGGAGAGTCCGAGCCATGTGGCCGTTCAACAAGAAGAGTGACGAAGATTCCACCGCTACCGCCGCGACGGACGCGCAGGTGCCGACGGCGCCGACGCAGGACGCGCCGGATGCTGCGGGCGCTGTGCCGGACGCGCAGGACGCACCGGACGCCGCGCCGGCGGGCGGCGACCCCGCCGTCGCCGGCCCCAGTGCGTCCTACGACCCGGTCAACGGCGACTTCGGCCCGTTCGACGGCGACAGCGTGGACTACACCACCTTCGACTACTCCGACTTCGCCAAGAGCGGGCTGGACCTCGGCTCTGTGCGCGTGCCGGTGCCGCACGACGGGGAGGTGCAGGTGGAGATGGGGCCCAAGGGGCCGCAGATGATCCACATCCTCACCCCGTTCGGACGGCTCACCCCCGTCGCCCTCGCCGCCCCGCGCACCGGCCGGCAGTGGGAGGAGAACATCTCCGAGGTCACTGCGGGCATGAACGGCGACGGCCTGCAGGTCGAGTGGGGCCGGAACCTGTGGGGCACCGAGATCATCGGGACGATGAAGGCCGGCACCATGCGGGTGATCGGTGTGGACGGTCCGCGGTGGATGCTGCGGATGACGTTGGCCGGCCCGGCGGACAAGGCAGACCAACTCGCGGAACTCGCCTACGAGGTGATCTCCCGGACGTTCGTCTACCGCGGCACCGAGCCGCACCCGGTCGGCCAGGCGCTGCCGGTGACGATCCCCGCGGCGATGGCCGCCGAACTGCGCAAGGTTGTCGAACAGCGTCAGAAGGACGCCGCCGACGGGGACACACAGTGACGCACGACGACGGCCGCACCCCGGCCGAAGAAGACACGGTCGACACCGAGCACACGGTGGAGACCGAGGACGCCACACCCACCGTCCTCGAGCAGCTCGGCGGACTGTCGGGGCTCGTCGCCTCGGTGCTGCCGGTGCTGGTGCTCGTGCCGGTGAACTCCCGGTGGGGTCTGACCGCCGCCCTGATCGCCGCCGTCGCGGTGTCGGTGGTGGTGTTCCTGTGGCGCCTGGCGCGCAAGGAGACCCTGATGCCGGCGGTCTCCGGTCTGATGGGCGTGGGCATCTGCGCGGTGATCGCCTGGTGGCTCGGCGACGCCAAGGGCTACTTCGCCTACGGCATCTGGTACTCGCTGGTCGCCGGGATCGTCTTCCTGGGCTCGGTCGTCGTGCGCTGGCCGCTGGTCGCGGTGATCTGGAACGGTGTCAACGGTTCCGGGCACCGCTGGCGCAGCAACCGCACGGCGGTGCGCGTGTACAGCATCGCCACGCTGGCCTGGTCGGTGGTGTTCTTCGGACGTTTCGTCGTGCAGCAGTGGCTCTACGTCCAGGATGACGCGGTCGGCGCCCTCGGCGTGGCGCGCATCATCATGGGGCTGCCGCTGACCGCGGTGGTCGTGCTGGTCACGGTGTGGGCCGTGAAGAAGGCCGACGCCTCGGAGCGTGCGGCATGAGCGGGGGCATGCAGACGGTCGACGTCCTCGGCCCGGCACACGGCGGGACGTCCGTCGCCCGGGTCGACGGCCGCGCGGTGTTCGTGCGCGGTGCGTTGCCGGGCGAGCAGGGCGTCCCGGTGGCCCTCGACGAGGCGAAGGACAAGGCACGTTTCCTCACGGGTGAGGTCGTCGACGCCGACGCGATCGCCGTGCCCTCGCCGCACCGGGTCGCCCCGGTGTGTGCCGCCGCGGCCGCCGGCGCGGGCTGCTGCGACCTCGACTTCGTCGACGCGCAGGGCTCGGTGGAGTTCAAGCGGCAGGTGGTCGTCGAGCAGTTCCAGCGCATCGGCGGGATCGAGTTGGGCCCGCAGGTGCTGGAGTCCCGGTCGCTCACGCCGTTCACCGGCTACCGCACCCGCGTGCGCCTCGGCGTCGACGCGTCCGGCCAGGTCGGGCTGCGTCGCCGGGGCAGCAACGGGGTCGTCGCCCTGGGGGCGGACGGTTCCGGTGTCTGTGCCCAGTGGGCCCCGGGCCTGGCCGAGGGCTTGGCTGAGGAACTCGCCGCCCACGAGCTGACCCCGGGCGCGGAGGTCTGCGTCGCGCTCGGTGACGACGGGGTGCGCGGGATCGTCGAGGTCCCGCCGCGGCCGCCGCGTGCACACACACGCCGTCGGCGTCGCGGCGCCAAGCGTCCTGCCGCCGCACCCCGTAGTGTCCTGGCCGGTGACGGGAACGTGACGCGCACCATCGGTGACCGCGCCTGCCCGGACCAGGTGGAGTCGTTCTGGCTGGCGCACGCCGGTGCGTCCGCCCACTACGCCGCCTGGGTCGCACGCAACACCGC
>JAKDIS010000066.1 GCA_030450335.1 Corynebacterium sp.
GCACACGACGACCCCCGCACCCTCCCAGGTGCAGGGGCCAGACGTGCGGGCCAGGCACCTTAGTCGAGGGCGTCGATGGCGTCCACGTCGGGCAGCAACGGTGCGAGGTTCGGCAGCGCCTCGAGCGACTCGATGCCCAACTGCTCCAGGAACAGGTCCGTGGTGGCGTACAGGTGTGCACCACCGACCTCCCCGGTCACACCGACCTCGGCGATCAGGCCGCGCAACGCCAACGTGCGCATCACCCCGTCACAGTTCACCCCACGCACGCCGGCGACCTGCGACCGGGTGACCGGTTGGCGGTAGGCCACCACGGCGAGGGTCTCCAACGCCGCCCGGGAGAGTCGCTGCTGCGAACCGTCGAGAATCTTCGCCTCCACCGTCGCCGAGTTCTCCCGTCGCGTGTACAACCGCCACAGTCCATCGCGTTCACGAAGCTCGAACCCCATCCCCCGGTCCGAGAACTCCGTGGCGATCTCCTGCAACGCGTCGGTCACCGACTCCTCGGAGGTCTCCAGCACTCGGGCGAAGTCGACGGCCGAGGTCGGTTCGTCGGAGACGAGCAGCAGCGACTCCAGACGACTACGAACGACACTCACCGGTTCCATGTCCAGCATCCTCTCAACGTTGATTCAGTCCCAGTTACTAGCCGCGACCACGGCAGGGTCCACGTTCAGCCCCGTCCACGCCACGGTCATCTCCTCGAGCGGTTCGGGCTGTTCGATGCCCACCGCGCGTGCCTTGTAGAGCTCCAGCAGGGCGAGGAACCGTCCGACGACCTTCATCGACACCTCGCAGTCCGAGATCAGGGTACTGAAACTGACCCAGGTCTCCGCACCGGCGACCCGCAAGGTCGACAGGATGTGCCCGGCCTGCTCCGGGACGGACACCTCCTGGGCGTGCAGGTGCCCGGTGGAGACCTCGGACGGGGTCGGACGGAACACCGCCGCCGCCCGCTCGGCGAACTGCTCGGGTGTCAGCCCCAGCTCCACCGGTGGCATGAGGTCGGTGAAGTGCTCCTCCGGGGAGAGCTGGACGGGGTAGCTGCGGTCGGCGTCGCGCTGCCATTCAGCGAACAGTCCAGCCACCGACTTGTACGCGCGGTACTGCAGCAGGCGGGCGAACAGCAGGTCGCGGGACTCCAGCAGGGCCAGGTCCTCCTCGTTCTCGACCTCCCCGCGCGGGACCAACCGTGCGGCCTTGAGGTCCAGCAGCGTGGCGGCGACGACGAGGAACTCGGTCACCTCGTCCAGGTCGTCGACACTGCCGGTCAACGAGCGGGTGTAGGAGATGAACTCGTCGGTGACCGTCGCCAGGGCGACCTCGGTCACGTCCATCTTGCGGGAGTGGATCAGCTGCAGCAGCAGGTCGAAGGGCCCGTCGAAGTTGGCCAGGGCGACCCGGAACCCGGTGAGCTCCGGTTGCTCGACGTGCTCCGGAACCTCGCCCACCCTCAGGTCCTTTCGACGACCTCGGCCGCGAGGTCAAGGTACTGGTGGGCGCCATCGGAGGACGGGGCCCAGGAGGTGATCGGCTCCCCCGCCACCGAGGTCTCCGGGAAGCGCACGGTCCGGGTGATCACGGTGTCGAAGACCTTGTCCCCGAACACCTCGACGACACGCTCCATGACCTCACGGGAGTGGTTGGTGCGCCGGTCGAACATGGTCACCAGGATGCCGGTGACCTCGAGCCGGAAGTTCAGGCGGTCGCGGACCTTCTCCACGGTGTCGGTGAGCAGCGCCAGACCACGCAACGAGAAGTACTCGCACTCCATCGGGATGATCACGCTGTCGGCACAGCTCAGCGCGTTGACGGTGAGCAGTCCGAGCGACGGCTGGCAGTCCACGATCACGTAGTCGTAGTCGTTCATCACCGGCTGCAGGGCACGTGCGAGCGCCTGTTCCCGGCCGACCTCGTTGACGAGCTGGATCTCCGCGGCGGACAGGTCGATGTTCGCCGGGACCACGTCCAGGCCCTCCACCGGGCTGGAGTGCAGCGCCTCGTGGATCGTGGCGGTGTTGTCCACCAGCAGGTTGTAGATCGTCACGTCGAGCTCTTCGTGGTCGATGCCCAGCCCCGCCGAGAGCGCCCCCTGCGGGTCGAGGTCGACGAGCAGGACGCGACGCCCGTAGAACGCCAGCGCGGCGCCCATGTTGATCGTCGACGTGGTCTTGCCCACGCCGCCCTTCTGGTTGCACATCGCGATGACGGTCGCCGGGCCGTGCCGGTCGAGCGCCGCGGGGCGCGGAATCTCGCGCAGCGGGCGTCCGGTGAGACCGACCTGGGGCTTGTCGAACAGGCCTTCTGATGAACGAGCCATCTCGTCAAGCTCCCTTCCTTGATTCGGTGCCGTTGATCCTCGGTGGCTCCGAGGGGATCGCATCACGCCACCACGATGAACAAATCACACGGTTCAGATTATCACGCACGCGGATGCGACTCCGCCCAGGATTCCCGAAGCAGGTCGGGGGTGACCTTCGTGTAGATCTGCGTGGTCGACACACTCGAGTGCCCGAGCAGCTCCTGCACCACCCGCACGTCCGCCCCGCCGGTGAGCAGATGGGTGGCGAAACTGTGCCTCAGACTGTGCGGCGAGATCTCGCCGAGGCCCGCACGCTCGGCGGCCCCGGAGATGATCTTGTACCCGGACTGCCTGGTCAGACGGCCCCCGCGGGCGGTGAGCAGGAGGGCGGCGGCGTCCGCGCCGTGCCGGCTGCGTTGAGCCAGTTGGGGACGCGCCCGGGTGAGGTAGGCGTCCAACGCCGACAGGGCCGGCCCACCCACCGGCAGGATGCGGTCCTTGCCGCCCTTGCCCCGCACGCGCACCAGGCCGTCGTTGCGGTCGATGTCATCGAGGTCAAGGGCCGTGGCTTCACTGATTCGTGCGCCGGTGGAGTACAGCAGCTCGACAAGCGCCCGGTCGCGCAGGTTCAGCGGTCCGGCGGCCTCGCCCTCGGGGCACGCCTCGATCAGCCGGAGCACCTGGTCGGTCGTCAACGCCTTCGGCAGGTCCCTGCGCCCGGGCGCCAGGGGCACCTCGGCCACGACGTCCGGCAGGCCCGACTCGGCGGCGGTGAACCTGTGGAGCCCGCGGACGGCGCTGAGTACCCGTGCGACCGAGGACTGCGCCAACGCCCGCCCGCCCGTCGCGGCGCAACCGGTACGCAGGTCGACGATGAAACGTTCGATGTCCCCCGTGGTCACCGTCGTCATGTCCAGGCCCCCGTCCGCCAGCCACCCCAGGTAACGGTCGATGTCGCGACCGTAGTTGTCGAGGGTGTTCGCGCTGCGTCCGCGTTCGGTACGCAGGTGCCGCATCCAGGCGCGGACGCGACGCCGGTCGGCGTCGGCCGCGGCGTCTGGGTCAGCCCCGGCATCAGCCGCGGCGTCAGCGCACATGCTTCATGTCCGTCCCCCGCGCCAGTCCCCCCTGACGCCGTTCGGCCAGACCGGAGTGGTGGTCGAAGGGTTCGGAGACGTCCCGGCGTGTGCCGGCGTGCAGGTGCAGCAGACCGGCGACGGCCGTGGCGTTCACGATCTCGCCGCGGCGGACCATGTCCACCGCCTCGTCCACCGGTGTCCAGCGGGAGGTCATGTCGGCCTCCTCGCCGGTGGCCTCCTCCAGCTCCGCGGCGTCCTCCGCGGTCAGGGGGTGGACGTCCTCGGCGAGGAAGATGCGGCACATCTCCTCGCTGATCCCCGGTGAGGGGCAGATGTCGCCCAGGAGGTGCCAGCGCCCGGCGGACAGCCCCGCCTCCTCGGCGAGTTCACGTCGCGCCGTGCTCAGCGGATCCTCCCCCGCCATGTCCAGCAGGCCGGCAGGCAGCTCCCACAGGTAGCGGTCCACGGGGCGGCGGTACTGGCGGACCAGCATCACCTCGGGACGCCCGGGCTGCGACGAATCGGACGGGGAATCCCGCGGGGAATTCCGCAGCGCCACGATCGCGGCGGCACCGAAGTGCTCGACCACCTCACGCCGGGCCTCGCCGGTGGCCGTGGTGATCCGGTCGCGGCGCAGTGCGACGACCGGGGCGTCCACCAGGAGTTCGCTGGACAGTATGCGGTACTCCACTGGGCCTCCTCTGGCTCCCCCGCGTCCTGCGCGTCCTACTTGCCCTGCCGCGCCACCGCGGCGCGCACCAGGCCGCTGAACAGCGGGTGCGGACGCGTCGGACGCGACTTGTACTCGGGGTGCGCCTGCGTGGCGACCAGGTAGGGGTGCACGGAGGTCGGGTACTCGACGAACTCGACGAGGGTGCCGTCCGGCGAGGTGCCGGAGAACACCAGGTCGGAGTTCTCCGCGATCTGCTCGCGGTAGCGGTTGTTGACCTCGTAGCGGTGACGGTGACGCTCGGAGACCTCGGTCTCGCCGTAGGCGTCGGCCACCACGGTGCCGGCCTCCAGCACCGCGGGGTAGGCGCCCAGGCGCATCGTTCCGCCCAGGTCGGCCTGACCGGAGACCGCCGCCTGCTGCTCGGCCATCGTGGAGATCACCGGGGAGGGGGTGTTCTCGTCGAACTCGGTGGACGAGGCGTCCTCGATGCCGGCGTGACGCGCGGCCTCGATGACGGTGCACTGCAGGCCCAGGCAGATGCCCAGCATCGGCACCAGGTTCTCACGGCAGTGCGTGATCGCGCCGATCTTGCCCTCGATGCCGCGGATGCCGAAGCCGCCGGGCACGACCACCGCGTCGCAGCCCTCCAGCGCGCTCGCCGCGCCTTCCGGGGTGGCGCAGTCGTCGGCGGCGACCCACCGCACCTTGGCCTTGACCTGCTCGCCGAACGCACCGGCGCGGATGGCCTCGGCGACGGAGAGGTAGGCGTCCGGCAGGTCGATGTACTTGCCGACCAGCCCCACGGTCACCTCGCCCTTCGGGGAGTGCACCCGGTCGAGCAGCCCGCCCCACACGGTCCAGTCCACGTCGCGGAACGGCAGGTTGAGCTTGCGGATGAGGAAGGAGTCGAGGTGCTCGCGGTAGAGCACCCGCGGGATGTCGTAGATCGAGGCGGCGTCCGCGCAGGACACCACACCCTCCTCGTCGACGTCGGTCATCAGGGCGATCTTCGACTTCAGTCCCTCCGGGACCTCACGGTCGCAGCGCAGGACGATGGAGTCCGGGATGATGCCGATGCTGCGCAGCTCAGCCACGGAGTGCTGGGTCGGCTTGGTCTTCAGCTCGCCCGAGGGAGCCAGGTAGGGCACCAGGGAGACGTGGATGAAGAAGATGTTCTCCCGGCCGACCTCGTGGCGCACCTGACGGGCGGCCTCGAGGAAGGGCTGGGACTCGATGTCACCGACGGTGCCGCCGATCTCGGAGATCACCACGTCCGGACGGACCCCGTCGGCGTCCGGCAGCGCCTGGGCGAGGATGCGGGACTTGATCTCGTCGGTGATGTGCGGGATGACCTGCACGGTCTTGCCGAGGAACTCGCCGCGACGCTCCTTGGCGATCACCGTGGAGTACACCTTGCCGGTGGTGACGTTGGCGTTCTGGGTGAGGCTGCGGTCCAGGAAGCGCTCGTAGTGGCCCAGGTCCAGGTCGGTCTCGGCCCCGTCGTCGGTGACGAAGACCTCACCGTGCTCGAAGGGGTTCATGGTGCCGGGATCGACGTTGAGGTACGGATCCAGCTTCTGCATCGTGACCTTCAGGCCACGGGCCACCAGCAACTGCCCCAGGCTGGCGGCGGTCAGGCCCTTACCGAGCGACGAGACGACGCCGCCGGTGACGAAAATAAACTTGGTGTGCTGCTCGCTGCGGCCCTGAGACACATCGACTCCCGTGGTTGGAACTGATAAAACCTACGGGGCTTCAGCCTAACAGAGATGGGCCGCCACCCTCTATTCCACCGTCGCGGAGGCGGCGTTGGACGCCGAGCCGTAGGCGCCGGCGTCGCCGTCGAGCTGTCCGGCGAGCGCGCGGACCACGGTGATGCGTCCGGCGGTGGTGTTCACGTTGTCCACGGTGGAGACGTTCTCGGTGGCGTCGGAGTCGGCGCGGACCAGGCCGACGGCCCCGTCGCGGGCGGCGGAACCGTTCTCGCCGGCGAGCACCGTGCCGCCGGTCGTGGCGTCCAGCGCGGTGGCCATGTCCGCGACGAACCGGGTCGAGTAGTTCCCGTCCCCGTCGCCCTCGGAGGCCCCGCCGGTGACGACGACGACCGCGTCGGCCGGGGACAGGTCGTCCTGCCCGTCGCTGAAGAAGCCGGCGTTGCCGAGCGCGCCCAGGACCACCGCGCGGTCGGACTCGCTGGCAGCGTCGCGCCCGGACCCCAGGGTCTGCCCCAGCAGCTCTCCCACGTGGTAGCCGGGGTCCATGCGGTCCTCCGACAACGACGCCCCGGCCGGGAGGCTGCCCGCCGCCAGGGACTTCAGCTCGTCACCGGAGTCCGGGGAGGTGAAGGACGCGTCGAGCCGCAGCGTGCCGGCATCCTCCCCGCCCGCCTCGCCGATGAGCGAGCGGACGTCGTCGACCGCCTCATCCTCGGCGTCGGCGGTGGCGAGCACCAGCACCGACCGGTCGGCGAGGTCGTCGCCGACGGCGTCGGCGGCGAGACCGGAGAGCACCTCGTCGGACGCGTCGCCCTCGGCGGTGGCCAGGTCGGCGCGGTCGGACTCGGCGCTGAGCTCCGCGCGCGTCTCGGAGTCGGCGGCCGCCGGGCCGCCCTCCACGTTCGGCGCCAGCACGTAGAAGCCCAGGGCGGTACCCACCGCCACGCCGAGTGCCACGACTCCCGTCGTCTTCCCCGCGCCCATCAGAACAGGTCCTGGAAGCGCAGGGCGATGTTGTTCCACGTGTCGACGAGGTTGTCGGCGAAGTTGCCGGAACCGCTGAAGCCGGCGATCAGCACGATGACCACCACCGCCAGCAGTACGCCGACGAGCGCCCACCACCAGCCGCCGCCGCTACGCGAGACCCGGTAGAGCTCGGCCACGGCCGTGGAGTCGACCAGCCGGCCGCCGACGCGCAGACGCGACAGCATCGCCGAGGGCGTGTCCGGGGACTGCGCGGTGTCGAAGATACGGTCCAGGTCCAGCACCGGGCCCAGGGTCACGACCATCGACGCACCGTGGTAGTCGGCGAGCAGCAGCGCCAGGTCGGTGGAGTCCGAGGTCGCCGCCGGGAAGGTCATCGCACCGACACCCAGGTCCTGGATGCGCTCCAGGCCCGCGGCGTGGCCGTCCGGCTCGGCCGGCAGCACGATCGTCGCACCGCAGTTCAGCGCGTCGTTGCTGATCAGCTCCGGGTCGCCGACGATCACGCGCGGACGGTAACCGTGCTTGACCAGGGTGTCCGCCGCCCCGTCGACCGCCACGACCACGGGCTCGTACTCGCGGATGAAGTAGCGCAGGGACTTCAGCTTCTCGTCGATGTCCGGGTCCGGGCTGACGACCAGCACCTTGCGGTCGTCCATGTCCACGCCGACCTCCGGCACACCCAGGCCGTCGATGAACAGCGGGGCCTCGGTGCGGACGAACTCGGCGGTGTTGCCGGTGAACGCCTCCATGTGGTCGGCGAGGGTCTCCCGCGCCTCGTCGAAACGGGTCACCGCGGTGTCCTCGTCGAGGACCTCGCCCTTGCCGATCGACCGGTCGCCGTAGAGGATCTTGCCCTCGTGCAGCCGGCCCTTGCGGCCGTTCTTGAGGCGGTCGGTGATCGTGGGGTCGGCGTTGTCGACCAGGACGATGCCGGCGTCCAGCATCATCTGCGGCCCGAAGTTCGGCACGTTGCCGGTGGAGAACGCCGCGGTGTTGCCCCCCGCGGCGCCCGTGGCGTCGCTGGACTTCTGGGCGCGCGCACGGCCGGTGTCGGGCGGATAGACGACGACGATGTCGCCCTCGGACAGCTTTCCGGTGACGCTCGTCCCAGTGCAGTCCCGGGTGTGGCCGTGGATGCCGGGGGTGTCGTTGCGGGAGAAGATCATGGGGACCATTGTGACGGTTGCCCCCGCGTGTGCGGGGTAGGCGCGCCGAGACGCGCCGTGTAATCACCGCCCGCCGATCTCCACCTTCGCCTCGCGGGCGGTCTCCAGGAGTTCCTCGGCGTGGGCACGCCCGGTGTCGGACTCCAGGCCGGCGAGCATGCGCGAGAGCTCCTCGACGCGCTCGGCCGAGCTCAGCGTGCGCACGCTGGAGCGCACCGAGTCGTCGTCGGACGCCTTGGCGACGTGCACGTGCGCGTCGGCGAACGCCGCCACCTGCGGCAGGTGGGTCACCACGATGACCTGGTTGTCGACGGCGAGGCGGGCGAGACGCCGGCCGATCTCCACCGCGGCACGTCCGCCGACCCCCGAGTCGACCTCGTCGAAGACCATGGTGCGGCCCGTGCCCGCCAGCACGACCTCCAGGGCGAGCATCACGCGGGAGAGCTCACCGCCGGACGCCGTGGCGGCCAGCGAGTTCGGCTTGCCGCCCTGCACCAGCAGGAACTCGACCTCGTCGACACCGTCGGGTCCGCAGTCCCCGGGGCCGGCCGTGCCTGTTCCTCCGGCGGTGCCGGCACCTGCGGTGCGGACGTCGACCCGCAGGGAGGACGACATCTGCAGCCCGGCGATCTCGTCGCTGACGGCACCGGCGAAACGCCCGGCGGCCGCGGTACGTGCCGCCGACAGTGCCGCCGCGGCCTCCAGCATCGCCGACTCTGCTTCGCCGACCCGGCCACGCAGCTCCTCCAGGGCGTCGCCGGAGACGTCGATGGACGACAACCGGTCGTGGGCCTTGTCGCGCCACGCCAGCACGCCGTCGATGTCGGAGGCGTACTTGCGCAGTTCGCGCAGGTCCTGCTGGCGTGCCAGCAGTCCCTCGAGGCTCTCCGGCGCCGGGATGTCCGCCAGGGTCGCCCCGATCTCCCCGGAGATGTCCGCCAGGTCCGTGACCAAGGCGTTGAGGCGCGCGGCGAGGTCGCCGAAGCGGGGTTCGGCCCCCGTCCGTCCGGCCAGGGCGGACGCGGCGGCGGCCACCGAGTCCACCGCGGCGGTGTCCTCCGTTGCGGCGTCGGGGTCGCCGCCGTCGATCGCGGCGAGGGCGGCCAGGGCCGCGTCGCGCACCTCGTCGGCGTCCTGCAGCCGGCTGATCATCGCCTTGAGCTCGTCGTCCTCACCGGGCTGCGGGTCCAGGCCGTCGATCTCGTCGAGGGACCGACGCAACGTCTCCGCCTCCAGGGCGAGGTCGCGACGCTTCTCGGTGCGCTCGTTCAGGTCGCGGGCCAACGTCGCCCACTCCCGCCGCAGACGTCGGTAGGCACGCCGGTCCTCGTCGAGGCCGGCGAAACGGTCGAGGTTGCGCAGCTGACGGGTCGGGTCGAGCAGCTGGAGCTGGTCGGACTGGCCGTGGATGGTCAGCAGGCGGGAGGCGAAGTCGGCGAGCACGCCGGCGGCGACGGTGCGTCCGGCCAGGTGGGCACGGGAGCGCCCGGAGGAGCTCACCGAGCGGGAGGCCACGACCTCGCCGTCCTCCACGTAGCCGCCGACCTCGTCGACCAACGCCGCGGCGGACCTGGAGTCGGCGGTGTCCCCACCGGTGTGGAAGATCCCGTCGACGGTGGCACGGTCGGTGCCGGCGCGCACGCGCTGACTGTCCGCCCGCGAGCCGGAGAGCAGCTTCAGGCCGGTGACGACCATCGTCTTGCCGGCGCCGGTCTCGCCGGTGACCACGGTGAAACCGTCGGTGAATTCGGCGACGGCCTCCTCGATGACACCCAGGTTCCGGATCTGGAGTTCCCTCAGCATCCCCGTCACCTGCGCGGTCCGCGCCACCCGGTCACCGGGAGACGGAACTTCTGGACGAGACGGTCGGTGAACGGTTCGGTGTCCAGGCGTACCCAGCGCACATCCTGCGGGCCGCGGCGGATCTCCACGCGCGCACCCGGGGGCATGTGGATCTGACGGAAACCGTCCATCACCGCGGTCGCCGGGGAGGTGTGCGGGTTGGTCTCCACCGCCACCGTGGAGTCGGGGCTGACGACCAGCGGGCGGGCGAACAGGGTGTGCGCGTTCGACGGCACCACCAGGATAGACGCCAGTTCGGGCCACAGGATCGGCCCGCCGGCGGAGAAGGCGTAGGCCGTCGACCCGGTCGGGGTGGAGACCAGCACGCCGTCGCAGCCGAAGGAGCTCACCGGGCGTTGGTCGACTTCCAGGATCGTGTCCAGCACGCCCTGGCGGTTCAGGTTCTCCACCGAGCACTCGTTGAGCGCCCAGCCGGTGCCCAGCACACGGCCGTCGGTGTCGCGGGCGGTGATCGACAGTGTCATCCGGTTCTCGATGCGGTAGTCGCCGGCGATGACCCGGTCCAGGGCCTCCTCCAGCGACTCCTGCTCCCACTCGGCGAGGAAGCCGATGTGGCCCATGTTCACGCCCAGCACGGGCACGTCCTGGGCGTGGGCGATGTCGGCGGCGCGCAGGAACGTCCCGTCCCCGCCGAGGACGAGCACCAGGTCCACCCCGCGGGCGGCCTCGGTGGTGTGCCCGTAGCGCGGGAAACGCCCGAGGATCTCGTGGCGGGCCACGGGTGCGGGGTCGCCGGTGGACATCACGCGCACGGTGAGCCCACCGTCGGAGAGCCGTTGGGCGGCCGCGGCGGCCATGGAGAGTTTGTCGGCCGCTCCGGTGTGCGCGACCAGGAGCACCTCGCGGACGCGGGGGGCGTCGTCGGTCACTGGGGACCCTCCTTCACTGCCTTGTCGACCATGGTGGTCAGTTCCTCGTCATCGGGGGCGCTCACACCACCATCTTTCACCAACCAGAGAAAGTATTCCACGTTTCCGCTGGGACCGGGCAACGGTGAGGCGACGACGGCGCGTGTCGACAGTCCGTGCCGACGCGCCGCATGTGCCACGTCCAGGGTGACCTCGGCACGCAGGGCCGGGTCGCGCACCACTCCCCCGTGCCCGAGCCGCTGGCGTCCGACCTCGAACTGCGGCTTGACCATCGGCAACAGGTCGCCGCCGTCGGCGATGCAGTCGGCGAGCGCCGGGAGCACCAGGTCGATGGAGATGAAGGACAGGTCCCCGACCATGGCGTCCGCCGGTCCGCCGAGCTGTTCCGGGGTGAGGGTACGCACGTTGGTACGGTCCATCACGGTGACGCGGTCGTCGTTCTGCAGCCGCCAGATCAGCTGCCCGTAGCCGACGTCCACGGCGAGCACCTCGGCGGCGCCGCGCTGCAGGCACACGTCGGTGAAACCGCCGGTGGACGCACCAGCGTCGAGCACGCGGCGTCCGGCGAGATCGAGGCCGTCGGCCTCGAAGGCGGCGAGCGCACCGAGGAGCTTGTGCGCCCCGCGGGACGCCCACCGGTCGTCGTCGCTCTCGGTGACGCGAATCGACACGTCCCCGTCGACACCAGTGGCCGGCTTGGTGGCCCGCATCCCGTTGACGCTGACGCGCCCGGCGAGGATCATCTCGCGGGCGTGTTCACGGGAGCGGGCGTCCTTGCGCTTGACCAGTTCGGCGTCCAGTCGTTGGAGACGCCGGCTCCTGTTCGCCTTCGGCATGCTCAGCGGCCCTCCAAGGCGTCGTTGATCAGTCGGTGCGCCTGTTCGAGCAGCCCCGCCTCCTCGGTACCCTCGGCGTCGGACGCCAGCAGGGCGTCGACCTCGGCGACGAGGGTGTCGGCGTCGAAGACGCCGGTGCCGGGGGTCGGGCTCTGCCTCGCCAGGTCGCCGGGGTTCACCGCCACGCCTCCAGGGCGGACGCTGCGGCGGGGTCACCGTCGGCAGCGACGACCGTCACGTCCTGCAGCTCGCGTCCGGCGTCGAGCTGCGCCCACACCACCGGCGCGGCGACGGCGACGGCCTCTGCGGCCATGACCTCGACGTCACCGGTCTCGCCGGCGTGCACGACGACCTGCACCGCGTCTCCCTCGGCCACCGCCTCGGCGGTCCAGCCGTCGAGGTGGTCGCGCAGGTTCGCGGCGATGAACGTGGGACGGTACGGCGTGCCCAGCAGCTCGGTGTGGGTGGCCACACCGGTGAGCACGCAGAGGCTGTCGAGGCCCGCGGCGTTGCCACCGGCGATGTCGGTGTCCAGGCGGTCACCGACCGCCAGCGGACGGGTGGCGCCGGACTCCGCCACGGCGCGCCGGAACATCTCGGGCAGCGGCTTGCCGGCGCTGCGCGGGGTCACTCCGGTGGCACTGACCACGGCGGCGACCAGGGACCCGTTGCCGACGAGGAAACCGCGTTCCGACGGCAGGGTGGTGTCCATGTTCGACGCGACGTACACCGCACCGCGCTGGATGCAGAGCGTCGCCTCCGAGAGCACCGGCCAGCCGTTGTCCGGGCTGTGGCCGTGCAGGACGACATGGGGAGCCCCGCCGGCACTGTCCGCACTGTCGACGACGGTGAACCCGGCGTCCCGGGCGAGGTCGCGGAAGGACTCCGCACCGACGACGTAGGCCCGACGTCCCTCGAGCGGTAGTCCCTGCTCGGTGAGGATGTCGTTGGCCAGGGCGCAGCCGGCCTGTGCGGAGGTCAGTACCTGGGGTGCCTCGGCGGGGAAGCCGAGGGAGTTCAGGTGCTCGGCGACCTGCACGGGCGAGCGGGACGCGTTGTTGGTGATGTAGACGACGCGCCGGCCGTCGAGGGCCTCACGCGCGCCGTCGACCGGCTCACCGCCGCGGAAGACGGTTCCGTCGAGGTCGGCGAGCAGGACGTCGTAGTCGTCCAGGAGCTGCAGTCCCGCCATGGCTCAGGCGGTCCCGAGCTCGCGGAGGCGGTCCTCGGCGTCGAGGACGTTCTCGGTGTCCATCTCCACGGCACGCTCGAACCATTCGCGGGCGCCGGCGGTGTCGCCGGTGGCGAGCAGGGCGTCGGCGTAGGCGTAGGTGACGCGCAGGGCGGTCACGGCGGGGAGGTCGGTGGACTCGGACTCCGGCTGCAGGGCGGCCAGGGCGGCGTCGATGTCGCCCAGGTCGTGCTGCGCACCGGAGACGACGATGGCCAGTTCGGCGCGTCCCTCGGGGTCGAGTTCGCCTGCTTCCGGACTGCGGCCGAGTTCGACGGCCTTGTCCGGGTGGCCGAGGCCGCGCTCACAGTCGGCCATGACGGCGAGGAGGCCGGGGCCACCGGCCATACGACGGGAGGCGCGCAGCTCGGTGAGCGCCTCCTTCCAGTTGCCGGCGTGGTAGGCGGCGATGCCGAGGGTCTCGCGGGTGATCGGGACGCGGCCGCCACGGTCCTTGGCGGCGCGTGCGTGGGCGAGGGCCTGCTCGGGGTCCTTGTCCATCAGGGCCGCCGCCATGACGAGGTGGCCGGCGACCTTGTCCGCGTTGTCCTTGGACAGGCTGCGCAGCTCCTGGCGGATGCCGGGGTCGAGTTCCTTCGGGCTGACGTCCGTCGGGATCTCGGGTTCTTGGTTGCGCTGGCTGATGCGCTCCTCGCGGTAGCCCGAACGCATGGGGCCGTTGTGACGGTCGCGGCGACGGTCGTCGCCCTGGTTCTGTCCACCACGGTTGGGGCGTGCACCGTACCGACGGTCGCCGCCGCCTTGGCCACCGCGGTTGTCTCCGCGGTTATCGCGACGCTCTCCGCGGTTGTCGTTGTTGCGTCCGCGGTAGCCACCGCGGTCGTCGCGGTTGCCCTGACGGTCGTCGCGCCGGCCGCCCCGGTTGTCTCCCCGGTTGTCGTTGTCACGTCCGCGGTAGCCACCGCGGTCGTTGCCGCGGGATCCGTCGCGGCCTGAGCCGTAGCCTCCGCGGCCACCCTGGCCCTGCCGGTTTCCTTGGCCGCCGCGACCGTTGCCGCGGTAACCGCTGCCGCCGGAGGACTCGCTCATCTGTCTACCTCTTCCTGGTGATGGGATTCCTGACCGATTCTAGGTCAGGTGGCTACGGAGTCCAACCGGGGCTGAAGGGCGGCGGACCGGACCGTGTCCGAAAAATTGCATAAAAAAAGTGTGTGGTTGGAGAAGTCGACTAGCGACTGCTCCAACCACACACCTTCACTTCACGTTTAAATGCCGGCGGCGACCTACTCTCCCACACCCTCCCGGGTGCAGTACCATC
>JAKDIS010000067.1 GCA_030450335.1 Corynebacterium sp.
CGGGGGGCTACTCCCGCGGGGGGTTGGGGTCACCCCGGGGGACAGCCATCCCACGCTCGATCTTCGCCCCTGTTCCGGCGGTGCACATGAGCGAACCCCTCCACCGTTCCCGTGCGGGAGGTGGAGGGGTCCGCGTCTACAGCGTGACGCCGGGGAGGGTCAAGGACTAGTTGTCCTTGAACTTCCCGATGACCTCGTTGGCCTTGTCGGTCGCCTTCTCCTTGACGTCCTCGAACTTCTGCTTCGCATCGGACTTGACCTGGTCGGCCTTGCCCTCGTTCTTGAGGTCGTCGTTACCGGCGGCGCCGCCGGCAGCTTCCTTGGCCTGGCCTGCTGCGTCCTCGGCCTTGTTCTTGATGTCGTCGATCCCTGACATTAAAGCTCTCCTTCGCTGTTGACGTAAAAAGGCTTGCGGGCACGAGCATAGTGAAATCCGTCGCGCCGTGCAGGGACCCCCGGGGGTATCTATGCGTAGTCGTAGAAACCCTTGCCGGACTTGCGTCCGACGTGTCCGGCCTGCACCATGCGGCGCAGCAGCGGCGGGCAGGCGTAGGACGGGTCGCCGAACTCCTCGAGCATCACGTCGGCGATGAACGCGCAGGTGTCGAGGCCGACCATGTCCGCCAGGGTCAGCGGGCCCATCGGGTGGTTCGCACCGAGCTTCATGCCGGTGTCGATGTCCTCCTTGGTTGCCACGCCCTGCTCCACCATGCGCACCGCCGAGAGCAGGTAGGGCACCAGGAGGAAGTTCACGATGAACCCGGAGCGGTCCTGCGCCTGGATCGCGGACTTGCCCAGCACCTCGGTGGCGTAGGTGCGTGCGGTCTCCACGGTGGACTCGTCGGTCGTCAGGGCCGGGATGACCTCGACGAGCGGGAGCACCGGGACCGGGTTGAAGAAGTGCAGGCCGATGACACGGCCGGGGTTCTCGGTGGCCGAGGCGATGGCCTGGATCGGCAGCGAGGAGGTGTTGGAGCACAGCGGGGCGCTCTTGTCCTCGACGATGGCGTCGAGCTTGGCGAAGACGTCCTTCTTGATCGCCTCGTTCTCGATGATCGCCTCCATGACCAGTTCACGGTCGGCGAAGTCCTCCAGGGCGGTGGTGAAGGTCAGGCGTGCCAGCGCGGCGTCGCGGTCCTGCTCGCTGAGCTTGCCGCGGTCGACGGCCTTGGCCAGCGACTTCTCGATCTTGGACTTGCCGAAGTCGAGGGCCTCCTGCTTGCCCTCCCAGACCAGGACGTCGCTGCCGGCCTTGGCCGCGACCTCGGCGATTCCGCCGCCCATCTGACCTGCCCCGATGACGCCTACACGCTGAACCATGGTGTTCTCCTTCATGCTCGTGAGAGCTGTCGTTCCTGCACTTGCGTATATGGTTATGTCTACATAGTGTAACCCGGCTCACGGTCGGCGGCGAACCGCGACCGGCGTCACCCCGGTCGCCCGCCCGAACCGTCCGGACCCTCCGGACCGTCCTGCGCGTCCTGAGTCTCCCCCAGCGCGTCGTAGTCCTCGGGATCGGCGTCGCCGATGCCGCCGACGACCCCGACGTCACCGGCGATGATCACGCTGCCGGGGACGATGAGGTTGCCGTCGGCGTCGTAGGACGCCCGGGGCAGCTCCTCACCGTCGTCGTCGTAGCCGGGTGCCGGCTTGCTCTCGTTCTCCTCCAACGCCTCCGGCGAGTCGGTCTTGTCCCACTGGCGGGTCACCGGCTCCGGCCGGGCGTGGAAGTCGTTGTTCATTCCCTTGAGCAGTGAGTACATCATCACGAAGAACATCAGGAAGAACGGCAGCCCGATGATGATCGACACCTCCTGCAAGGCCTCGATCCCGGCGTCCGGCGACATGACCAGGATCGCCGCGGCCACCGCACCGATCGACACCGCCCACAGCACCCGCTGGTAGGTCGGTGTCACGTTCTCCTCCCCCACGGCGAACATGTCGGTCACCAACGCCGAGGAGTCGATGGAGGTGACGAAGAAGATCGCCACGACCACCAGTGCGAAACCGCTGACCAGGGTGCTCCACGGCATGGTCTCCAGCAGGATGAACAGGGAGGACGCCGCGTCGCCGTCCTCGACGACCGGCCCCGACAGGCTCCCCGGGTTCGTGCGCTCGGCGTTCAGGCCGGCGTAGCCGAACACGGCGAACCAGATCAGGATGAACAGGGCGGGCAGCACCAGTACGCCGCCGACGAACTCCCGGACCGTCCTGCCCTTGGAGATCCGGGCGACGAACATGCCGATGAACGGCGACCAGCAGATCGTCCACGCCCAGTAGAAGACCGTCCAGGTGCCCTGCCAGCCCTCACGGGTGATCTGGTCGGCGTCCGACCAGAACATCAGTCTCGGCAGCCACTCGGCGTAGAGCGAGGCGGTGTCCATGGTGCCGCGCAGCAACAGCAACGTGGGCCCGGCGACGAGCACGAAGACGAGCAGCACCACCGCCATCACGATGTTGATGTTCGACAGGTTCTTGATGCCCTTGTCCAGGCCCGCGGCCACCGACCAGCAGGCGGCGCCGACGATGACCACGATGATGCCCACCAGCAGCAGGGTGGAACCCTCGATCCCGAACACGGTGCCCAGGCCGGACTCGATCTGCAACGTGCCCAGGCCCAGGGACACGGCGATGCCGAAGACGGTGCCGATGATGGCCAGCGCGTCGATGAGCTTGCCCGGCCAGGAGTAGATCGCCCCGCCGAGGATCGGCGCGAACACCGAGGACACCCGCGGCGGGAGGTTCCGCTTGTAGATGAAGTAGCCCAAGGCCAGTCCCGGCAGGGCGAAGATCACCCACATGTGGATGCCGAAGTGGTACATCGTGAAGCCCATGGCCTCGTTCACGGCCTCGTGGGACATCGGTTCGGCGTCCTGCATGGGCACGTTCACCGCGTGGTTGATCGGTTCGGCCACACCCCAGAACATCAGGACGCTGCCGAGACCGCCGGCGAAGAGCATGGCGAACCAGCTCTTCAGCGAGTACTCCGGTTTCTGCCCGTCGGGGCCCAGGCGCATGCGTCCGAAGTGGCTGAACGCCACGGCGATGAGGAAGAGCAGGGCGATGGTCACCCCGCCGATGTAGAGCCAGTTGAGGTTCGTCATCAGCCACTCGGAGACCACCGCGAAGTTGTCGCGGGCACTGTCGCCGAAGATCACGCACACCGCGACGAACACCACGATGAACCCGGCCGAGACCCAGAGGATCAGCGGGTCCGGACCGCGCCTGGCTCCGCTGCTTTCGTCCACCCCCTCCCCTGACGCGCCGCGTGTCGACTGACTGGCAGGTGAGCTGTCGGTCGCTGAACTGTCGGTCGGGGAAGTCACATCAATTCCGGTTCCTCCGGGGACACCGGCCGATCAGGGCACCGTTGTTCCCGGATGGTTGAGGTCGTGTGGACAACGTGGCATCCGAGTGTACATAGGGGGCCAAAACCCGGCCGTGCGTACGCAGACACAGATGACCCCCGGCTCCTGACGAACCGGGGGTCATCTGCTGACGTTTCAAGAGGAGAATGCTCAGCTACCGAATACGGAGTCCTTTCGCGACGGCAATTCTGGATATCACCTCGCCATCTGTGGTGGCGATGTCTCCGACACTACGATCGCAGTCTTGGAGTTTCCTGACAGCCCACTGGAGCGTCCTTCAGAGGTGACTCCGGAAAATTCGGGAGAACGGCAACGAAAAGGTCACGCCCCGACGGCCGGGAGGTGCTCACGGGTCCCGTCGAAGGTGTTGAACAGCACCGGGGTGCCGTTGGACAGGGCACCGACGATGTGGCGCTTGCCGTCGGCACCGGCGACGTGCAGCGGGCTTCCGGAGTCACCGCTGATCGCCGGGATCAGGGCGGTGATCTCCTGGGAGTCGGTGTTCACCGCCAGGACCGGCCCGCAGGTGCGCCCGGACATCGTGCCGTCCTTGCAGACGATGGAGCCGACGAGGTTCTGGGTCACCGGGACCGGGTCGCCGAGGGGCTGGCTGTGGCCACGCAGCGCGTCGTCGAGCACCGGGATGCCCGTGTGCGCGGTACTGGAGACCTCCCCGTCATTCGGGGTGACCGACTCGTCGAGACGGAACCAGCCCACGTCGTCGAGTCCGGCGTAGGGGTCGAAGGGGTTGGCCTCGCCGCCGAGCTCCACACCGCCGGCGGCGATGTCCTCGGCGTCGGCGAGCAGCTGCCCGGAGTCGGTGGAGACCTTCACCACCGGCGAGCCGATCTCCGCCTCGCTGAGGCAGTGCCCGGCGGTCACACCGTAGAACGTGCCGTCCTTCTCGACGACGGAGTTCAGGGTGCACAGCGCCTCGGAGCCGTCGCCCAAGGTGAGCACGATGCCGGCGCCGGCGTGGGTCGAGGTCTGCGCGCCCGCCACCGCCGGCGCCACGACGGTGGTCCCGCCGGTCACCAGCGCGACCGCCATCGCCCCGGCGGACAGGACGCGTCCTGCCTTGCGCCCCGAGAAGAGTTTCGGGATGCGGCTCAGGGCACGGCTCGAACGGGTTCCGGAGTTCCCGGCTGACTCGGTTGTTACGGGCATGCTCGATCTTCCTTCGCTGTGGCAGGGAGGATGTACGTGGGGCATTGTAGCCGGTGTCGCCGAAAAATGCTCTCCACCGAGAAACTACCGGGGCACGGGAGCATGCCGTGTCGGTAGCCTCGGGGGAATGCGACTGCGCCTCCCGTCCTCCCCACCCCGACCGCCCGACCGCGCACTGTCGGAACGCGACCTCACCTACCCCGGCGAGTTCCGCGGACTGTCCGCCTCGGTGCACGACCTCGACGGCCACTCCGGGGTAGCCGACCGCCTGGAGCACCAGGGGTTCCACTGCCTGAGCACCAGCCGGGTCATCGGGCACGGCAAGGACGACCACGCCCGCGCGCTCGACAACCTGCTGGGAGGGCGGGCGCACCGGCTGGCCGGCGCACCGCTGCACCGCGCCGGAACACCGCTGGACGACACCGCGCCGATGGCGGTCGGCGACGTCGTGACGGTGACCCCGGGCCGCGGCCTGCTCACCCCGCTGGACTCGCCGTGCCTGGTCCTCACCGCCGGGCCGGACTCCCTTGTCTACGGCACCCTGCCGGGTCACGTGGAGTGCGGCGAGGAGGCCTTCACCGTGACCCTGCACTCCGACGGCACGGTCACCGCCACCGTCAGCGCGTTCTCCCGGCCCGGCACCCTGCTGACCAGGTTGGGTGGCCCGGTGGGTCGCCGCGTCCAGGCCCGGATGGCGAACGCCTACGTGCGCGGGATCGCCGCGCAGCGACCCTAGCCTCCGGTCAGTAGCCCTTTAGTAGCCCTTCGACGGGTCAATCTCGGTGGGCATGCGCTCCCCGGAGAGGAAGGCGCGGTAGTTGTCGACGGTGGGCCCGGCGAGCTGGGCGTCCATCGAGGCGCGGGTGTTCGCCGAGTGCGTCGTGATCGTCACGTTGTCCATCTCCCACAGCGGGTGCCCGTCCGGCAGCGGCTCGGGGTCGGTGACGTCGAGTCCCGCGCCGCCGAGCTGCCCGGACTCCAGGGCAGCGACGAGGTCGTCGGTGACCACGACCGGCCCCCGTGCGACGTTGACCACGGTCGCCCCGGGACGGAAGGACGCGAACAGGTCGGCGTCGAACAGGCCGCGGGTGGCGTCCGTCAGCGGGACGGCGACGACGGTGTGGTCGGCGGCCGCCACGGCGTCCGACACCTGCTCGATCGGCAGCGTGCGCTCCGCCCCGTCCACCGGGTTCCCGGTGCGGTTGACCGCGATGACCGACGCCCCGAAGGGGGCGAGCATCTCGATGAGGTGCCGGCCGATGCCGCCGGCGCCGACGACCGCCACGGTGGTGCCGTGCAGCCACCGGGTGTTGTCGTCGACCTCACGCCACACCGACCAGCTGGCCGCCCGGGCGATCCTCTTGTGCATGTGGGTGACCGACAGGAGCAGCGCCATCGCGCTCTCGGCGACCTGGCGTCCGTACACCCCGGACGCGTTCGTCCAGCGGCGGTCGCCCTGCGCGCCGGCGTCGATGACGTCCTGCTTGAAGAAGCCCTCGATACCGGCCTGGCACAGCTGCACCCACTTCACCCGGTCGGGCAGCGTGGGGAAGTCCGCGGGGGCCACACCGTGGCAGATGAAGGCGTCGGCCTCGGCGAGGTCGTCGACCATCACCGCGCCAGCGTCCTCCAGTGCCGCGCGGGTCTGCGGCAGGGGGAACGTGGAGGTGAAGATGTTCAGGGGTGATGCTTGTCGGCTCATGCAACAATTCATACCTGCCACCCCCGGTGCCGTGCCCGGGCACGGGGGTGGGCCCGGTCAGGCCCGCTGGTCAGGCCCGCTGGTCAGGGCAGCTGGTCACGGAACTGGTCCAGGGTGTCGTTGAGCTGGTCCATGACATCCGGGTCCAGGCTCGGCAGGTCCGGCAGATTGCTGGGCAGGTCCTCGAGGTCCGTGGGGATCTCGATGTCGCTGGGAAGTTCGATGTCGCTGGGCAGCTGGAGCCCCGGTGACGACGGTTCGCCACCGTCGTTGTCCTGGTTGTCCTCGTTGCCCTGGGTCTCCTCCGGTGTCTGCTGCGTGGTGGTCGTCGGGGCGGTCGCCCCGTCCCCGCTGCGGTTGAAGACGAACGTCACCAACGCCAGCACGATCGCGACCAGTGCGGCGACGACGAGCACGATGACGGCGAGCTTGCCGCCACGCTTCTTCCCGCCGCCGTTGTCGTCGGGCTGCCCCGCCCCGAACTGCGGCTCACCGTACTGCTGCTGGTCGTAGGGCTGCTGGTCGTACTGCTGCTGAGCGTAGGGGTCACCGTAGTACTGCTGCTGGTCGTACTGGGGCTGACCGTACTGCGGCTGCCCGTACTGGTCGGCGGGCTGACCGGGCCGGATGACCTGCGTCTCGTCCTCGTTGCCGTACTGGTACTGCGGAGGCTGGGGTGACTGGGGCGACTGGGGCGGTTGCGCACCGGCGCCGCCGTTCCACACCGTCGTCGGGTTCTCGTCCGCGGGAACGTCCTGCCCGTTTCCGTCCTGCCGGGGCCGGCCCGCGGGGTCCCAGGCCGTGGTCGGGGTCTCGTCCCCCTGCCACTCGCCGTCATCCGGCGTACCCCATCGACCGTTCGAGCGACCGTCCGAACTCATGGCCGTGTCCTTTCCTCGTGGGATCCTCATGGGCACGGTCATTGCCACCGGCCCGGTCCAGGCTCACAGGGTACCGCGCCGAGGCGCGGACACGGGCACCGAACACCGCACCGGTCGGCCTCAGGGCCGCCCCCGGTGCGTGCGGGGTGGGGCACGGGAAAAGGGCCGGTCCCGCGTTCCGGACGCACCTGCGGGGTTGCCCGTGTACCGATGCGCAGGTCCGACCAACTATGCTCATGGACGAGTACCCCACGGGAGGACGTGACTACCTCCCGCTGATCCACCGCTGACTCACTCAGGAGAGATGAGATGACCCGCACCCGCCGGACCACCGCCCTGCTCGCTGCCGCCGTTCTGGCGCTGGGGGCGACCGCCTGCCAGCCGCCGAGCGAGAACGACAGCGAACGAACCGCCCCCTCGACCGAGGTCACCCCGGACAGCGGCTACGAGGGCGCCGGCGTTCCGTCGAGTTCCTCCGCCTCCTCCAGCGAGGAGCCCTCCGAGGGCGCGACGGTCTACGGCACCGACGGCGAGCCGGAGACCGTCGGCGACACCGAGCCCTACGCCCCGGGCGCCCAGTCCTCCCCCGTCTCATAGGCGTCTGCGACTGCTCCTTCACCGGCGGTGACGTCCCGGCCCCCGCACGACTGGCGGGCAGGCGGGACGTCGCCGCCGTACGTGCGTTGGAACGACGTGCCGGGGAACCCTTCCGCACCGTCGGGCTCGACGTGGTCGCTGACGACGACCCTCCGGGCGTCGCGGAGCTCACCGCCGCGGTGGACGCCCACCACGTCCTCGTCGTCGACGGTGCCGGGGACGGTTTCACACACCTCGTCGCCTGGTTGTGGGTGGGGCTGGCCGACGGCGACCTCCTGATCGAGCAGGTCTCGGTGGATCCGTCGTGCCGGGGCCGACGCCTCGGCACCCGGCTCATTGCACTGGCGGTGGAGCATGCCCGCGCCCGCGGGTTCCCCGGGGTGTGCCTGACCAGTTTCGTCGACGTGCCCTGGAACGGCCCGCTCTACCGCAGTCTCGGATTCCTCCCGCTCGACGCCAGCGACCTGCGTCCCGATCTACGCCCCGACCTGCATGCCGTACGTGCCGCAGAGCAGGACGCCGGGCTGGACGTCGCACCGCGCGCCGCCTTCCGCCTCCCGCTGCGCTGAGCGGCCCCCCGTCTCAGCGCAGCGGCGCCACCGGCAGGTCGTGTTCACGGGCCCACCGACTCCAGTGCTCCAGGGTGCCGGCGGCGAAGAACTCCCGGAGATCCTCCGCGGTCACCTCGAACGCAGACTCCTCCCCCATCAGTGCTGCCAGTGCCGCGGCGAAGTGCGGTTCGATCGCCGCCACCGCCACGAAACCGTCGCTGGCCGGGTAGATCCCGTAGAGCGGGTAGCCGCCGCCCAGGATCGTCCCCGGCCCGGAGAGCCCGCACCGTGTGGACGCGGCGAAGTCGTCGACGACCCCGGACAGCGCGACCTCGACGTGGTGCCCCTGCCCGGTGCGTTGCGCCCGGAGTACCGCGGCGATGCCGTCGGCGACCGCCCGTTCGGCGCCTCCCAGATCCGCGGCCGGCAGCGTCGGCATCACCGGGACACCGTCATGCCGGGCGATCGTGCCCGCCGCAGCCTGGTAGGTCAGGTCATGCCCCGGGGTGTCCGCCGCCTCCCCGGGACTGCCGGTGATCGCCACCTGGCTCAGGTGGGGATGTCGGGCGTGCAGGTCCTCCCAGTCCAGCCCCAACGCGGCCAGCGCCCGCGGCCGGTGCGAGGTGACCAGCAGGTCAGCGTCCTGAAGAAGGGTGTGCAACCGCTCGGAGCCGGCGGTGGACTTCAGGTCCAGGGCCACCACGTCCTGGCCTGCGGCGAGGTGCGCATAGTACTCCGGGGCGACGAGCGACAGCGGGTCGCCGGACGGCGGCTCGACCTTCGTCACCGAAGCACCCAGGCCGCGCAGCCGGTGCGCGGCGACCGGGCCGGGCAGGTTCACCGCCATCGAGACGACCCTGACCCCGGCAAGCAGTTCATCGCTACTGTCATCCATGGCGGTGATGCTACGTGGGGTCGGCCTCAGGCGGTGGTGGGTTCGGGAAGAAACATGGCGCCGACCATCGCCACCACGAAACCGGCGAGGATGACCAGCCACACGGACTTCCAGTGCCGCAGCGGGAGCACCGGCAGCTCCTCCGGACGAGCGAAGACGGCCCGCTCGTCGTCGGCCAGCATCTGCCAGTTGACCCGGTAGTCCTGGTTCGTCTGCAGCCACCTCTTCAGGGTGCGCGAATCACGCCGGTTGCACAGCAGCCAGTACGCCCCTGCGTTCGAACATCCGGGCCCCGCGAGACCGCCGAAGCCCCCATTACCTAGTTTCGTTACCTACTAAGAGCAGGGATAGGATGAGTCTCATGAGCACCCTCACCTCCCTCCTGTCACAAAGCAGGATCGACCTGGATGTGACTGCCGCCGACTGGAAGACAGCCGTCGCGCACTCCGGGGAGCTCCTGGAAGACACCGGCGCGACCGACGCCGCCTACACGACCGCGATGATCGACTCGGTGATCGACAACGGCCCCTACATCGTCGTCGCCCCCGGCTTCGCCTTCGCCCACGCCCGCCCCAGCGAGGCCGTGCACGAGACCGCGATGAGCTGGGTGCGCCTGGCCGAGCCCGTGGAGTTCGGCCACGAGAAGAACGACCCGGTCACCCTCGTCGTCGCCCTGGCCGCCACCGACGCCACCACCCACACCAGCGCCATGGCGCAGCTGGCCAAGGTCGTCGGACGCAAGTCCACCCGCGCGAAGCTGGACGCCGCGCAGACCCCCGAGGAGATCCTCGCCATCCTCGACGGACGCGACGCGCCCGCGTCGGACGCCGGCACCGACAGCACTGCCGCTGCCAGCACCGCCAGCGCCGCCGGGGCGTCCTACTCGATCCCCGACGGGGAGCGCTACCCCGGCGGGAACTCGCGCAACCACATCCTCACCGTGTGCGGCAACGGGCTGGGCACCAGCCTGTTTCTGAAGAACACCACCGAGGACGTCCTCAAGCGCTGGGGCTGGGACGCGCTCGTCTCCGTGGAGGCCACCGACACCATCTCGGCGAAGGGCAAGGCGAAGGACGCCGACCTGATCCTCACCTCCGGTGAGATCGCCAAGACCCTAGGCGACCCCGGGATCCCGGTCTGGGTCGTGGAGAACTTCACCAGCCCCCGCGAGATCGACTCCGCGCTCCGCGCGCTCTACGCCCTGTAAGAACGGCCCCCTCAAAAGGAGAATCCCCCATGGACTGGTTGCTCGCCATTCCAACGTTCATCGTCAACGAGATCCTCGCCGTCCCGGCGTTCCTCATCGGTATCTTCACCGCCATCGGCCTGATCGCCATGCGCCGCAGCGCCGGGCAGGTCGCCGGCGGCGCGATCAAGGCGATCCTCGGCTTCCTGCTCATCGGTGCCGGCGCCACGCTGGTCACCGCCTCGCTCGACCCGCTCGGCGTGATGATCGAGGGCGCCACCGGCATGCACGGTGTGGTGCCCACCAACGAGGCCATCGCCGGCATCGCCCAGGAGGAGTTCGGCTCCCAGGTCGCCTGGCTGATGATCCTCGGCTACGTGGTCAGCCTGCTGTTCGCGCGCTTCACACCGCTGCGCTACGTCTTCCTGACCGGTCACCACGTGCTGTTCATGGCCACGATGATCACCATCATCCTGGTCACCGCGGACTACGCCGACTGGATCGTCGTGGGCCTGGGCGCGGTGCTGCTCGGCGTGCTGATGGTCGCCCTCCCCGCCCTGGCGCACCCCTGGACCCGCAAGGTCACCGGCGACGACTCGGTGGCCATCGGCCACTTCGGCACCGCCGGCTACATCGCCGCCGGTGCGGTGGGCAAGGCCGTCGGCGGCAAGGGCGCCAAGGCGTCGAAGTCCTCCGAGGACCTGAAGGTCCCCGAGGGCCTGCGGTTCCTGCGCGACTCCATGGTCGCCACCGCCCTGTCGATGGTGCTGATGTACCTGGTCCTGGCGATCCTCTACGTGGTGCGGGCCGGGCAGGACGAGGCCTTCGCCGCCTTCGGTGAGGACTCCGTGGCCACCGACCTGGGCAACTACCTGATGCAGGCGGTGACCCAGGGTCTGCAGTTCGGCGTGGCCGTGGCCGTGATCCTCTTCGGTGTGCGCACCATCCTCGGCGAGCTCGTGCCCGCCTTCCAGGGCATCGCCGCCAAGGTCGTCCCGGGTGCGATCCCCGCGCTCGACGCCCCGATCGTGTTCCCCTACGCGCAGAACGCCGTGCTCATCGGCTTCATCTCCAGCTTCTCCGGTGGCCTGGTCGCCCTGGTGATCCTGTCGACGTGGCTGAACCCGGCGTTCGGCGCCGCGCTGATCCTGCCCGGCCTGGTGCCGCACTTCTTCACCGGCGGTGCCGCCGGCGTGTACGGCAACGCCACCGGTGGACGCCGCGGCGCGGTGCTCGGCGCGTTCGTCAACGGTGTGATCATCACGATCCTGCCGGCGTTCCTGATCAACGTGCTCGGCGACATGTCGGGCGAGAACACCACCTTCGGCGACGCCGACTTCGGCTGGTTCGGCCTGCTCATCGGCAACGCCCCGGCCGGGGTGTGGGGCCTGGTGGTCATCGTGGCCGTGGCCGTGGCGGTCTTCGCCGCCGCCCTGGTCGTGCAGAAGAAGCTCGTCGACGGCAACTGGGACGCCGCCCCTGGCCGCTCCGCGGGCTCCTGGATCGGCGAGGGTGCCGAAGAGGGCACAGAGAACGCAGGAGACGCTGCAGGTGCCGGCGCCACCGGTGCCATGCAGGACGCCTCGGCCGGTGCGTCCGGTGCGACCGCGGCCTACTCCCGCATCGCCCCGCCCAAGGGCGCGCCCACCCCGCCGGCACCGCCGGCGGAGTAGGGTCCGCGAGCCTCCGGGGAGCCTAGCTCCCCGCCTCCTGGCGGGACACCATCTCCGCGATCCACGCCGGCGCATACGGTGACGTGCAGTTCTTCGGCGTCGGGTAGTCCTTCAACACGCCGAGGCGCTCACCGATCTCCACGGCACGCTCCCGGAAGTCCGGGTGGTTGATCCCGATCTGCGCCAGGCACTCGTTCTGCGCCCACTGCAAGGTGTCCGGACTGTCCGCCATCGTGGACTCGATCAGGTCGAGCAGGCCGGTGATTTCACCGGCCTGTTCTGCCTGTTCCTCTGTCACGGGGTCCCAGGCAGCCACCTTCTCGGTGGTCAGTGCCCAGCCGGCGGAGGCGACGGTGGGGTCGGTGGCCGGGTCGGTTTCCTCGAACCAACGCTCTCGCAGCTCGTCGACGTGCGCGCTCTTCTTCACCACGTAGCTCAGCAGCCAGGTGTGCACCTTCGGGGTGCCCGCCTGACGCAGCATCGTGTCCAGGGCGTCGGCGTCCAGCGACTTCGGACGCATCAGCAGCGTCGCCGCCAGACGGCAGGCCGAGTCCCCGGTCTCCCACAGGCCAGCGCCAGCTCGTGTTTCACCGCCGGCTTGCGCCCGGTCCCGGCCTCCTTGGCCACCGCGCGCAGCTTGGTGAGGTTCACCGCGTGGTCGTCACCGTGACGCTCGTTGACCACCAGCACAGCCGGGTCCGCCAGCGCGTCCAAGGCCTCGCGTACGTCGGCTACGGCGGTGTCGGCGGCTTCTGCCTGACTGTCGTCGGTCTCACTCATGCCGCCATCCTATTGACTCCGCCGGTCGAGCGCAGCGTCATCACTGCAGCGGTCCTGCCGCCGGCCTGGCCCCCGGGTCACCGACCCTGGTCTGCCAGCTGGTCGTGTAGGTCATCGGCGCGTCGTCCTGCAGCACCTCGCCGTGGAACCAGTCGACCTGGGTGCGGGTGGAGTCCACGTCGACGACCATCATGCCGTGGCGGGTCAGGTCCACGTACTTGTACCAGTGGTCGATCGTGGTCAGGGCGTCCTGCCCCACCCGCAGCGCCTCCTTCACCGCCGGGGCGGCGACCGGGGACGGCACGATGGCGTCGTAGGCGCTGCCCGCGGTGACGGAGGGGACGATGAACTCCGCGGCGACGACGTCCATGTCGCGGCGCAGCCGGTAGTCCGCCGCCGACGCCGGGATGTCCGCCGCCCACGAGGAGTGGATGTCGCCGGTGAGGAAGACGACGTTGAGCCCCGGCTGCGACCCCTTCGCCCGTCGCTCGGCGATGAGGTCAATGATGCGCTGACGCTCGACCATGTAGCCGTCCCACTGGTCGGTGTTGAGCGCCACCCCGTCCGGCGGCACGCCGACCTGGTCGACGAGCCAGTCGTGCACCCGCGGGTCCAGCGTATTCGGCAGGGTCATCGGGGCGAACATCACCGAGTTGCCGATGAGCTGCCACGTCGTCGAGGAGGTGGTCAGCACGTCGCCGAACCAGCCGAACTGGTCGGTGCCCATCATCGTGCGCGAGGAGTCGTTCACCGTGTTCAACGGCCCCTGCAGGTCACGGTAGGTGCGCAGGTCCGGCAGGATCAGCTCGAAGAGCCGGCCGTAGCGCAGGTGGCGGTAGAGGTGACGGTCCTCGCCGGTGTTGAAGCCCTTCCCGGCGCGCACCGGCATCCACTCGTAGTAGGCCTGGGTGGCCGCGCGGCGCACCTCGGCGTACTCCGCGGGGCCGCCGTACTCGGAGTCGCCGGTGGCGCCGTCGCGCCAGGCGTTGTCGAAGAACTCGTGGTCGTCCCAGATGCAGATCATCGGCTTGGCGGCG
>JAKDIS010000068.1 GCA_030450335.1 Corynebacterium sp.
TTGCGCCGCATCGCCGCAACCACCACCGCCGTCGCCACCGCGCTCGCGCTCGGCGCCGCCCTGCTCCCCACCGCCACCGCGCAGGACGCACCGGACGACCAGCAGGACGTCCAGGTCGACACGTCCAACGTGGACGTCGACCTCGGCGGTTTCCAGGACCTCCTCGAGAACGAGATGATCCTCGACTACGTCGAGCTCTGCCAGTCCGGCGACGAGGCGTCCGACGCGACCGAGGTGACCGCCGTCGCCGACTGCAGCCAGTCCACCGGCGACGGCATCGCCGTCGTCCTGCCCGAGAACATCGAGGTCGGCTCCGCCGCCGAGGAGATGACCATCGACCTCGGCGACGACATCTCCATCCTGGGAATGACCCTGGAGCTCGGTGAACGCAACCTCATCGAGATCCTGAGCGCCGTGGTCCTGGACCAGGACAGCCTCAGCCCCCTCGTCAGGCGGACCATCACGGCCCTCGGGTACCCCAACATCGAACCGCGACGGCTCGGCGCCTACAGCACCTACGCGCAGGTCCAGCAGGACGCCGCGCTGCCGGTCAACATGGTCACCGAACGGTACTGCAGCGGAGTCGTGATCGCCGGCCGCTGCCTGGGGTCCTGGCGCGAACGCACCACCGACACCAACCTCGCCACGCGCACCGACGCGCTGAAGATCGCCGGGTACCTCACCGGCGAGACGTACGACTACACGCAGCCCGTCGAGCTGCCGGAGCGTCCCGCACCGCGTGGCACGTCCACCGTGGCCGGGGACGGCACCCAGGTCGCCGCGTCCATGCGCGGCGGTGACGCCACCGCCGAGGCCAACGAACTCTTCGGCCTGCCCGGCATCGCCCTCGCCGCCGCCGACGAGGAGCGCAGCTCCATCGCCTACACCCGCCTCGGCTTCGCCTCCGCCATGAACATGGACACCGACGAGATCGGCCTGACCTGGTTCGGACGTGCCCTCGACTTCGACCGCCTGCGCGAGGACGGCATCGCCGACTTCGCCGGGGAGGACGTCGAGGACATGCTCGACACCGTCGACGACCTCGAGGTCCCCGCGCTCAAGGAGGTCAGCTGCTTCGGCCTGAACTCCCGCGCCACCGCCGAGGGACTCGGCAAGTGCACCAACATCCTCGGCACCGTCGACACCTACCAGGACCTGCGCGACCCCGAGGTCGGCGAGCACCGCCAGAGCCAGGTCGGCCTGACCGACGTGAGCTCCCTCGTGCTCGGCAACGACGCCCTGCTCAAGCAGCTCACCGGCGAGACCGAGGACACCCCGTTCCTCGACGACCTGATGCACAACGTCACCTCCGAGGACGACCGTCTGAAGTTCGCCAAGGACTTCGTGCGTCTGACCTCCGACACCTACACCGACGAGGTCGAGACCCCCGTGCTCGACGACGACGGCAACCCCGTCCTCGACGACAACGGCGAGCCCGTCACCGAGATGACCACGCGCACCACCAGCGCCGCCTGGCTGACCAGCGACTACGGCTTCCGCGACCCGATCACCGTGGAATGGCTCGGACAGCGCGTGGTCTTCTTCCCCGCCGTCGAGGTCAACGGCGACGAGCGGCCCAACTACCTCAGCCTGCCGGAGATCGAGGCCGTCGCCGACGACGCCGACGCCGGACTGCTCCCCAAGGTCAGCCTGGTCACCTGGGACAACGCCTTCGGTCTGGGCACCGTCGCGCTGGACGACCTGACCCGCCCCGACCTCATCCTCGCCAACTGGCTCGACAGCGTCACCCTCGTCGACGACATCGTGTGGCTCAGCGAGCTGCTCGGCAGCGGGGACGGCGGTGCCGGCACAGACGTTGCGGAGGCGCTCGCGCCGTAACCGCCGACCCGGCTCGCGGCGTCCTACGCGGGACGTCCTGTGCGAGGACGGGGACCAAGTTGGACCTGGGAGCGTTGAGTCGACCAACTCAGAGCTCCCAGGTCCAACTTGGTACCCCTGCACCGACAGCACAGGGGCCGAAATCGGGCCTACGAACTACGCACCTACACGCCGTCCTTGACCGACTTGCCGGTCTTGTCGGCGATCATCTCGCACCGGTCGTGGGACCCGGGCGAGCACATCACGATCCAGTCGTCGTCGGAGACGGAGACCATGTCGTCGCGGGAGACCTCCTGGAAGACGCCCTGGTCCTCGAGCTCGTCGATGTCCATGTCGAAGGTGACCAGCACGGAGTCCAGTGCGCACCAGGCAGCCTGGCCGCCCGAGCCGCTGGCCTCCGAGCAGGCGAGGTCCCACGCGCTCAGCTGCTCCCTGGCCTGGGAGAGGTCGTCCCAGCCGGAGTAGGTCTGCAGCTCGCGCTCCTTCTCCTCCTCTTCCTTCTTCCGCTTCTCCTCGGCCTCCTTGGCGTCGCGCTCCATCTCCTCGGCGAGGTTGGCCTTGAACTCCTCCTCGGTGATCGCGCCGTCCGGCAGCGTCGACTCCAGTCCGAGGGCTTCCGCGATGTCATCGCAATCGTCGTTGGACAGGTCGTTGCAGGATCCGACGACGTCGTCGCCGTCGAGCGCGCGGTATTTACCGCCCATGTCCTCGCGCGTCGCCGCGTACTCCTGGTCCGCGGAGAACTCCTCGAGCTCGTCGAGCTCCGCCTCGACAACCTCGCTGCCGGACTCCCGGTCCGCCTTGTCGAACAGCGAGATCTGCGGAAGGCCCGCCTGGACGCAGGCGAGCCGGATCGTGCTGAGGTCGCTACTGCTCGCCGGGGTCATCATGCAGCTGTCGTAGCCGTTCTCCTCGGCCTTGACCTGCATCGCCTGCAGCGCCTCGCTGCCATCGAGACCGGCGCCGGACGCTGCTGCCGCTGCGTCCGTTGCGCCCGCAGCGCCGGTGGCGTCCGATGCCTCGGCGTCGTCCCCGCCGCAGGCGGTGAGCGACCCGGCGCCGAGCACCAGGGCCGCGGCGAAGGCCGCGCCGCTGAGCTTCTTCTTCCTCATATTCATGAACGTCATCCCATTATCAAATCATATGGTTCTGAGTTCTTCAGCACCTGTCACCACCTGTTCACCTCAAGGGCCCTCGGATCTCACCGTGGATTCACCTCGGCTCCGTAGCGTCACGGTCTGTTCCTGACGTTTTCGTTTAGAGAGAGTTGACCGTGAACCACAACCGCACCGCCGTCGCCGTCCTGAAGACCGGACTGGGTCTCGTCGGCACCGTATCCCTCCTGGCCACCGCCGTCGCCTGCAGCGACAGCAACGCCGACGACAACGCCGACGGTGGCACCCCCGCCATCCAGCACCGCGAGGCCGACGGCGACCTGACCGCCAACGGCGGCGCCCGACGCCTCGACGGCGACCAGGGCGACTACGTCCGCGACGCCGTCGCCGCCACCGGCGCCAAGAACGTCATCCTGCTCATCGGCGACGGCATGGGCGACTCCGAGATCACCGCCGCCCGCAACTTCGCCGAGGGCGCGTCCGGCAGCTTCAAGGGCATCGACGCCCTCCCCGTCACCGGCCAGTACACCCACTACTCGCTGAACGAGGACGGCACGCCGAACTACGTCACCGACAGCGCCGCGTCCGGCACCGCCTGGGCCACCGGCACGAAGTCCTACAACGGCGCCATCGGCGTGGACGTCGAGGGCGAGAGCCAGCAGAACCTCATCGAGAAGGCCAAGTCCGCCGGCCTGGCCACCGGCAACGTGTCCACCGCCGAGATCCAGGACGCCACGCCCGCCGTGCAGGCCGCCCACGTCGCCAAGCGCAAGTGCTACGGCCCGGAGGACACCGACGCCTGCGGCGACGACCTCCTCGACAAGGGTGGCGACGGCTCCATCTCCGAGCAGTACCTCGAGTCGCGCGCGGACGTCACCCTCGGCGGCGGCGCCGAGAGCTTCGCCCAGAAGGCCAAGGCCGGCGACTGGAAGGGCAAGACCCTGCTGGAGCAGGCCGAGGATCGCGGCTACCAGCTGCCCACCAACGCCGCCGAGCTCGACGCCGTCTCCGAGGCCAACCAGGACTCCCCGGTCCTCGGCCTCTTCTCCGACGGCAACATGCCGGTGCGCTGGGACGGCGACACCGCCGAGAAGGAGGGCTACCTCAAGCCCGCGCAGGAGTGCACCGACAACCCCGAGCGCACCGAGGACATCCCCAAGCTCGCCTCGATGACCAACAAGGCCATCGACCTGCTGAGCAACAACGACGACGGGAAGGAGAACGGCTTCTTCCTGCAGGTCGAGGGCGCGTCCATCGACAAGGAGGACCACGCCGCGAACCCCTGCGGGCAGATCGGCGAGACCGTGGACCTCGACGAGGCCGTCCAGGAGGCGCTCTCCTTCGCCGAGGAGGACGGAGAGACCCTCGTGCTCGTCACCGCCGACCACGCGCACACCAGCCAGATCGTGGGCGGCGTCGACGAGGACGACATCAAGGAGATCGCCGAGGACAAGGGCATCAGCGTGGAGGAGGCCCGTGCCACCGTGTACCCGGGCCTGTCGCGCAACCTGATCACCCGTGAGGGCGCGGAGATGACCATCGCCTACGCCACCTCCGACAACGTCGACACCGAGGCGCAGGGCCACACCGGCACCCAGCTGCGCATCGCCGCCTACGGGCCGTCCGCCGCGAACGTCTCCGGACTGACCGACCAGACGGACCTGCACTTCACCATCGCCGACGCACTCGGCCTCTAGGTGCACCTGCCGGGGAGGTAGTTTCACCCCCCGCTATGCCGGGGGGCGTGTGGTGGCATATCGTCACCACCATGACTTTCAAGAAGCTGGCGGGCTCCCTGTTGTTCCGGATCGTGGTGGCGATCGTCCTCGGCATCGTGTTCAGTCTCTTCTTCCCGGAGTGGCTGGCCAGGGTCTTCGTGACCTTCAACGGGCTGTTCGGCAACTTCCTGGACCTGTTCATCCCGGTGCTGATCTTCGCGCTGATCACCCCGGCGATCGCCGGGGTGGGCCGCGGGGCCGGGAAGTGGCTCGGGCTGACGGCCGGCATCGCCTACGGCTCGACCGTCATCTCCGGGCTCATCGCCTTCGCCGTCGCCACCGCCACCTACGGCTGGCTCCTGGGCGACCAGAAGATCAGCACGCTGATGGACATCGACGAGGGCGCGCTCTCGCCCTACTTCGAGATCGAGATGCCCGCGCCGTTCGAGGTGATGACCGCTCTGATCCTGGCCTTCTGCGTGGGCCTGGCGATGACCGCGGTGAAGTCGGACATCCTGCACGGCGCCGCCCGCGAGCTCGAGGGCGTGGTCATGAAGGTCATCAGCTCCTTCGTGATCCCCCTGCTGCCGGTGTTCGTCTTCGGCGTGTTCCTGTCGATGGGCATGAACGGCCACCTGCTGGACGTGATCTCCTCCTTCGCCAAGGTGCTGGTCCTCGCCGTGGTGATGACGGTCCTGCTGGTCATCGCCCAGTTCCTCGTCGCCGGTGCGCTCACCGGACGTAACCCGTTCAAGGCCCTGGTCACCATGCTGCCGGCCTACGCCACCGCGCTGGGCACCTCGTCCTCGGCGGCGACGATCCCGGTGACGCTGGCCAGCGCGAAGAAGAACGGTGTGCCGGACAACGTCGCCGGTTTCGTGGTCCCGCTGTGCGCGACGATCCACCTGGCCGGGTCGATGATGAAGATCGCCCTCTTCGCCCTCGCCGTGGTCCACATGTTCGACCTGGACGTGAACGCCGGGCAGGTCATCGGCTTCATCCTGCTGCTCGGCATCATGATGATCGCCGCCCCGGGTGTGCCCGGCGGCGCGATCATGGCGGCCGTCGGTGTGCTGCAGTCGAACCTCGGTTTCGACGCGGACCAGATCGCCCTGATGATCGCCGCCTACATCGCCATCGACTCCTTCGGTACCGCGGCGAACGTCACCGGCGACGGCGCGATCGCCATGGTCGTCAACAAGCTCTCCAAGGGCCGTATCGGCACCACCGACGACGAGATCGAGACCGAGGGTGTGCTGAACACCAGCGAGTCCTGATGCGCCGGCTCATCGTCGTCACCCACCCCGAGGCCACGCACCACGTGGACGGTCTGGTCGGCGGCTGGTTCGACTCGCGTCTCACCGCCCGCGGACGACAGGACGCCGCGCGCATCGCCGACGCCGTGGCGTCCTGCGTTGAAGGACGTGGCGGGGACGGCGGGGACGGCACAGCGCTCGTCGCGTCCGACCTGACGCGCTGCCGCGAGACCGCCGCGCCCGTCGCCGCGGCCCTGGGCGTGGAGGCCACGTTCCTGCCCGCGCTGCGGGAGAAGTCCTACGGCGAGGGGGAGGGACGCCCAGACGCATGGTTCCGCGAACGGTTCACCCCGCCGCCCGCCGTGGGCGAGCGGTTGGGGCACGACGAGGGGCTGGGCGCGGAGACCATGGGGGACTTCGCCCGGCGCGTCCACACGTGCATGGACGAGGTCCTCGCGGCGGGACGTCCCGACACTGTGGTGGTCACCCACGGCGGGACGGCGACGATGGTCGTCGCGCACTGGCTGCGCCTGCCCGTCGATACCCTGGGGTACGCGCGTTTCGGCGTGACGCCCGGCAGCATCAGCGTGCTGCGGGAGGACGACTACTTCCACAACCGCACCCTGGTCAGCCTCAACCAGACAGAGCACCTGGGCGGCACCTGGCCCGCTAGCTAGTTCACCGAGCCGATCCGGCTCAGGGGCCATACCTTGAACTGCACCTTGCCCACCACGTTGTCCAGCGGGACCATGCCCTCCTCCGGGTCACCGGCGAGGTTGTAGTAGCGCGAGTCCTTGGAGTTGGTGCGGTTGTCGCCCATGAGCCAGACCTTGTCGTCCGGCACGGTGACCGGGCCGAAGTACTCGCCCTGGCAGGCGTCCGAGCCGGTGGTCTGGTTCACGGGGTAGGCCATGGGCTCCTCGGTGAAGGAGTCGTCGACCTTCTCGCCGTCGACCATGATCCCGGGGTCACCTTCCTGGCACTGCACGGTCTGCCCGCCGGTGGCGACGACGCGCTTGACGAGGGTGAACTCGTCCGGGGCCAGGATGCCGATCTTCTCCAGGCCGGTCTGCAGACCCTTGACCAGCGGCTGGGACGAGCGGGTGGACACGTAGTCCTCCGACCACGCCTCGGTGCCGGTGAACACGACCACGTCGCCCTGGGAGACGTCGGTGAAGTGGTAGGACACCTTGTCCACGAAGATGCGGTCGTCCGTGCAGCCGTCGCAGCCGACGAGCGTGGGCTCCATCGACTCCGACGGGATCTGGTAGAGCCGTCCGACGAAGGTGTTGAACAGCCCGAGCAGCAGGATCGCGATGAGGAAGGTCACGAGGTACTCGAGCCACGCCGGACGCTTCTTCGTCGCGTCCGGTGCGTCCGTCGTTCCCGGCGTTTCCGCGGTTTCACTGGAGTCAGTCACCCTTGAGAGCCTATCCCACGGTCGGCGCCGCAGCCGGTCCTGCCACGGCGAACCAGCGTCCTTCGACGCGTTGCAGCTGCACGGGCATGTCGTAGAGGACGCCCAGGTTCTGCGCGGTCATCGTCCGCTCCACCGGCCCGGCGTCCAGCACGCGGCCGTCCTTGACCATGAGCACGTCGGTGGTGGAGGCGGCGACCTCCTCGACGTGGTGGGTGATCAGCACCGTGGTGAGCCTGGGGTGGGAGGCGCGCAGGTCGTCGACGACACGCAGCAGCGTCTCGCGTCCGGGCAGGTCCAGGCCGGTGGACGGTTCGTCGAGCAGCAGCATCTCCGGGTCGGTGACCAACGCACGGGCGATGAGCGTGCGCGCCTTCTCCCCCTGGCTCATCTGGCTCCAGCGCCGGTCGGCCTTGTCCGCCATGCCCACCAGGTCGAGCAGTTCGGCGGCACGCGCGCGGTGCGGGGCGTAGTCGAAACGCTGGACGTAGCCGTTGGACGCCGACGCCCCGGACAGGACGGCCTCCTCGGCGGTGACGTCGTCGAGGCGCTGCTTCGGGTCGACGTAGCCGATGCGTTTCTGCAGCTCGCGGACGTCGGTGCGTCCGACCTGCTCGCCGAGGATGCGCACCTCACCGGTGGTGGGGTACAGCCGCGCGCCGGCGAGCTTGAGGATCGTGGACTTGCCGGCCCCGTTGGGGCCGAGCACGGCCCAGTGCGTGCCGGACGCCACGGTGAGGCGCACGTCCTCGACGAGGTGGCTGCCGCCGCGGCGGACGGTGACGTCGGTGATCTCGAGCGCGTTCATGGGTAGGCACCCTACGCCCGGTGCGTCCTCCCGGGCACAGCCGGCTACGGGGCCGACCGCCGCCTCTGCTAGGCGAACCCCCCTCCCCCCTTACCCCAATTCGGGAAGATACGCGCAGGTCACAGCCATCTGTAGCGCGCCATCCAGTTTTTTCTCGATAAACATTGTGTTCCTCGAATACATATCGTACTGTGAACCACACTTTACATAGTGTGTGTTCCACAACACACTTCGCGCCATTCAGATGGAGGTCGCCTAGTCATGACGACAACAAACAAGAAGACAGCACCCGCCGAGGGTGGTGTCACCGCAGAAGAGTCGTTCACCCCGGAAGAGAAGCAGTGGGTGGACAAGAAGAAGTACGCCTGGATCCTCAGCATGGTGCCCGGTGCCATGCCGCTGATCATCTGGGGCATCGTGGAGTGGATGCGGGCCATCAACGCTCCCGACGTCCTGGTCTCCGCGTCCTGGTTCCTCGGGCCCATCGCCGTGTTCATCATCGTCCCCATCGGGGACTGGGTCCTCGGCCGTGACGGCGAGAACGCCCCCGAGGAGTTCGTGCCCTGGCTGGAGGAGACGAAGTACTACCGGATCATCTCCTACCTGTACTTCCCGCTCATGCTGGCCAGCCTGATCCTGTGCTGCTGGCAGTGGACCTACGGCGGGCTCGAGTGGTACGACAAGATCGGCCTGGCCTGGACCATGGGCATGACCTCGGGTATCGGCATCGTCGCCGCCCACGAGCTCGGCCACAAGAAGGGCAGCTTCGAGCGCTGGCTCGGCAAGATCGTCCTGGCGGTCCCCGCCTACGGCCACTTCTACGTGGAGCACAACAAGGGCCACCACGTGAAGGTCGCCACCCCGGAGGATCCGGTCAGCTCGCGCATGGGTGAGAACGTCTACGCCTACCTGGTCCGTTCCATCCCCCGTCAGATCCCCCGCGCCTGGGACATCGAGAAGAAGCGTCTCGCCCGCGGCGGCAAGGGCCAGTTCAACCTGGACAACGACGTGCTCAACGCCTGGCTGATCACCGTCCTGATCTGGGGCGTGCTGCTCGCCGTGTTCGGCATCAACATCCTGCCGTACCTGCTGATCCAGGCGGTCATCGGCATCGCTCTGCTGGAGTTCGTCAACTACCTGGAGCACTACGGCCTGCTGCGCCAGAAGCTCGAGGACGGCCGCTACGAGCGTTGCTCCCCGGAGCACTCCTGGAACTCGGACAACCTCACCACGAACATCTTCCTGTACCAGCTGCAGCGCCACTCGGACCACCACGCCAACCCCACCCGGCGTTACCAGTCCCTGCGTTCGGACGTCTTCGCCCCGGAGCTGCCCGGCGGTTACGCGACGATGATCGCCGTCGCCTCGTTCCCGCCCCTGTGGTTCAAGATCATGGACAAGCGCCTGATGCAGTACTACAACAACGACACCGAGCGTGCGAACCTCTACCCGCCGAAGGCCGCCAAGCTGCGTGCCAAGTGGGGTACGGCAGCACCGGCAGCCGCCACCAAGGAGGGCTGACCAATGACCGCGACCGCGAACAACGCATCGTCCGACGCCCCCGACATCGCCGCGATCCGCGCGACCGGCGGGGCCGACATCCCCGAGAACCAGGCTCCGCCGCAGAAGATGACGAACCCGAAGGTGCACTACATGCTCTGCACCGTGATCGCCGTCGTCGGGGCGGTGGCACTGGCCCTGGGCATCTTCGGGGCGTACGGCCTGGCCTACGTACACGCCGTGAGCCCGTGGCTCGTCCTGATCTCCCTGTTCTTCCTCCTGCCCGGCCTCGTCGGCCTGATCAGGGGCCCCGGGGTCCCGTCCACCCACGTGATCCCCCGGCCGAAGAACCGCAAGCCGATCGACTACGCCGCCGGCGCCGCTGGCGCCGCCCGCCCCGCCCCCGCGGCCAGACGAGTCCCCCATCCCCCCCCCGACCTAACACCCCCCCCCCTACCCACCCCGCGGCCGGGGCGGGGGGGGCCGCCGGCCCGGCCCCGGCGGCCTGACGAGTCCCCCTGCCCCACCCGTCGCCGTCGCCGGCGGCGGTTCCCTACTGCACACACCATTGAGAAGAGAAAGGACAGGTGACCACTGTGGCTGTCTACCAGTGCCCCCTGTGTGACTACCGTGTCGACACCGACGCAGGAGACGACGCCGAAGGGTTCTCCCCCGGATTCGACTGGGAGTCGGAGGTCCCCGAGGACTGGTTCTGCCCCGACTGCGGGGTCCGCGACAAGGTCGACTTCGACAAGGTCAGCTAGGTGCCGACCGCAACGGCAGCACCGGACACCAGCTCAGGAAAGGAGCTCACCATGGACGACTACAAAGTCTACGAATGCCTGCAGTGCGGGTACATCTACGACGAGGCTGAAGGAGACCCGGCGGAGGGCTTCCCCCCGGGCACCCTCTGGGACGACATCCCCGACGACTGGGAGTGCCCGGACTGCGGTGCGGCGAAGGCCGACTTCGAGATGGTCCAGATCAGCCGCAAGTAGCCGCACACCCTCACGTTGACGTACCACCGACTTCACAGACAGGATCCTGCTCATGACTGAACCCGACCACCAGCGCATCGCCGTCATCGGCGGCGGTGTGGCCGCCCACTCGGCGCTCAAGGCCTTCCTCGCTGCGGCCGGGGACACGGTCGGCTCCACCACCGTGGACATCTACACCCGGGAGGCGCACCGCCCGTACCGTCGCCCGTCCGTGAACAAGGACATCCTCATCGACGGCAAGGGCCCGCAGGACGTCTCCCTGCCCGGCGCGGTCTTCGACGGTTCCGACAACGTGGACGTCGAGCTGCACCTGTCCAGCGAGGTCACCGCCGTGGACACCACGGCCCGCACCCTCACCGTCGACGGCGAGGAGCGCCCCTGGGACCAGCTCGTGCTGACCACCGGGGCCTCCCCGCGTGAGCTCGACACCGCGTGGACCGCCGGACGCGACGTCCACTACATCCGCACCCCCGAGCACTCCACGTCGCTGCGCGGCTCCCTCCAGGGCCTGACCGCCGACGACAACGTCGTCATCGTCGGCGCGGGCATCCTCGGGCTCGAGGCGGCGGCCGCCGCGTCCTCCCTCACCGAGGCCAGCGTCACGGTGCTGGAGGCGCAGGACGACATCTGCCGGCGCATCCTGCCCGCCGCCGCGGCCGGCTGGCTGCGCCAGCGCCACACCGAGCACGGCATCGACATCCGCTGCGGTCTCAGCGACGAGCAGATCGACGCCGCGGTCAGTGAACTCGACCCGGCCGTCATGGTCGTCTCCGTCGGTCTCGACCGCGACGTCTCCCTGGCCCGCTCCGCCGGGCTGGAGGTCGGACGCGGCATCGTCACCGACGAGTTCGGCCGCACCTCCACCCCCGGCGTCTGGGCCGCCGGTGACTGCGTGGAGATCCGTGCCGAGGACGGGACCGTCAACCTCCCGGAGGACGAGGGGTCCGCCCGCCTGCTCGGCGGCATCGTCGGCGCCGCACTGGCCGGCAAGGACGCCGAGTCCTTCCTGCTCTCCCCGTCCAAGGGGTGGTCGCGCCAGTACGGTCTGATGCTCAACCTCGCCGGCGCCACCGGCCGACCGGTGCAGAGCGGCCAGCCCGGCCCGTCCGACACCCCGGCGGACCACGAGCTCGTCCTGCTCAGCGAGGACGAGGAGCTCGTGGTGTTCAGCCTTGTCTCCCGCTCCGGCGGGGAGTCCGAGGTCTCCGGTGTCACCACCGTGGGCCGCAGCCCGGTCGTCCGCAAGGCGAAGAACGCCCTGGGCATGACCCTGCACGAGGTCGAGGCGGAGTTCTTCACCGACGGGGCGCTCATCTCCTCGGCGACCTGAGTCCCGCCCTCACGGGCCCACCGTGACCCACCGTCCTCAACGCCCGGCCACCCCACGCGGGGGCCGGGCGTTAGGCTTGTCGGCATGCACCAGGGACCCCGCACCGTCCGCACGACCGTCGCCGACCGGTGGACCGTCACCACGACCACCGGGAGGATCCGGGGCCACGCCGTGAACCACGGCGTGGCCTTCCGCGGCATCCCCTACGCCGAACCGCCCGTCGGTGACCTGCGCTTGCGCCGTGCACGCCCGAAGACCCCGTGGGACGGGACCTTCGTCGCCGACCGCCCCGGCGAGTACTGCAGCCAGTGGCGCGACGCCCGCCACGGCTGGATCGGCTCCGAGGACTGCCTCTGGCTCAACGTCGTCGTCCCACACGGCGGGCCCCGCGACGGTGACGAGCAGCGTCCTGTCGTGGTCTACCTGCACGGCGGATCGAACATCCACGGCTCCGCCCGCGAACCGCTGCTGTCCGGCGAGTACTTCGCCAACGCCACCGACGCTGTCTACGTGGCGGTGAACTACCGCCTGGGCATGCTCGGCCAACTCGCCCTCGGCCACGCCGACGGCCTCGACACCGACCGTTTCGAGACCAACGCCGGGCTGTCCGACATCGTCACCGCCGTCGAGTGGGTCCACGCCAACGCCCAGGCGTTCGGCGGCGACCCGTCACGGATCACCGTGATGGGCGAGTCCAGCGGCGGCGCGATGGTCACCGCGCTGAGCGCCTCACCGCGGATGGACGGCCTGGTCGCCGGTTTCATCGCCCAGTCCCCCGCCGGCGCGATGGTGCACTCCCCCGCCCAGGCAGGGCAGCTGTCGGACGCGGCCCTGGAGCTGCTCGCCACCCGGACCGACGCCTCCCCGCTCGACGCCGACCACCGGGACCTCGCCTGGTTGACGGAGAAGCTCAACGCCGCGTCCTGGGGTGCCGCCGGGATCGCCGGCGCCTTCGCCCCGGTCGTCGACGACCTGCTGCCGCGCCACCCCCTGGAACCCGGCGCGCAGTTGGACGTGCCGCTGCTCGTCGGCACGAACCTCGACGAGTACGTGCTGATGCGCTGGAACCGGGTGTCGCGCAGGACGTTGCAGGGCCAGACCCGCGACTTCGCCGGCCTCATCGACGACGAACGAGGGCCGGACGTGCTGTCCACGTTCTACTCCGGCGGGCGGCGTCGCGGGGACGCCGGACGCTTCATCGGCGACGCCCTGTTCACCGCCCCCTCCATGCGGCTGGCCGACCAGCACCCGTCCGGGCGCGCCTGGATGTACCGGCTGGACCTGACGACACCGTCGTTGAACATCTCCGGCATCGGTGCCACCCACGCCCTGGACCTGCCGATCCTCTTCGGACGCTACGACTCCGGACGCGGCCCCGGTGCCCTGGCCCTGGGCGGGCGCGACCGGATGTCGGCGACGACGGCGGTGATGCAGCAGCGCTGGCGCGAGTTCATCCACCGGGGTGACCCGGGCTGGACGCCCTACCGGGACGGTTTCGCCACCCAGGTCTTCGACGCCGGCGAGGAGACCGTCGACGACCCGGTGCCGGAGCTGCGTGAGGCGTGGTCGCGGGTGCGGCTCACCGGGTAGCAGCTGGCCGCTTTCCTCTGTTCCCC
>JAKDIS010000069.1 GCA_030450335.1 Corynebacterium sp.
GGCGTTGTCGAAGAACTCGTGGTCGTCCCAGATGCAGATCATCGGCTTGGCGGCGTGCAGGTCGGCCAGGTCGCGGTCCCGGTGGTAGTGGCCCTGGCGGATGCGGTAGCCGGTGAGGGTGCGGGTGCGTTGCGCCGGTTCCACGGTGCGCACGATCTCTCCGTAGGCCGCGCCGTACTCGCCGGAGTCGTACTCGTAGGTGTAGTCGCCGAGGTGCAGGATGAACTCCACGTCCCCGCGGTCGGCGAGTTCCCGGTAGGCACGGAAGTAGCCGGCCTCGTAGTTCGAGCAGGAGCACACCCCGAAGCGCACGTTGTCCGGCTCTGCCTCCAGCGCCGGTGAGGTGCGGGTGCGCCCCACCCGCGAGGTCGCCCCGGTGGCCGGGCCGTCGAGCACGGTGAAGCGGTAGTGCAGGTCGGTCGCCGGGGTCAGCCCGGTGACGTTGACCTTCACGGTGTGATCCACGGTGGCGTCGGTGACCTGCTCGCCGGAGGCGACGGTGGATGCACCGAATCCGGGGTCGGTGGCGACCTCCCAGCGCACCTTCGTCGGCGCGCCCGCCCCCGAGCCGGGCGTGGCCTCTGGCGTGGGGGTGACCCGGGTCCAGATCACCACGCTGTCCGGCCAGGGGTCGCCGGAGGCGACGGAGTGCAGGAAGGCGCCGGACGCACCGGACGATACAGCGTCCTGCGCGCCGCCCGGGGCGTCCTGCGCGTAGGCCTGCCCGGCGCCGCCGGCGACGGTGAACCCGGCACCGGCGACGACCGCCCCGGTGAGGAAGCGGCGGCGGGTGACACCCCCGGGTGCCGTCGCGTCCTGCGGTGTCCTGTTTCCCGGCGTCCTGATTCCCAGCGGCCTGGTCGGCACAGTCGTGTTCTCCATCTTCTCGCATCGGCAGCGGCCGTCCACCGGCTGCCTCGTCGGGAAATCACGCTATCGGCCCCCGGGGGTCGCCGCCGGGCGAGAAGAGGGTTGTCGGGGACTGTTGTCGCAGTGTTCATCCCGGGTTAACGCACGGGCCCCGTCCCAGACAGTGGGACGCAAACTGTCGCATTTTAGGATAATCATTCTGGGGCCGATACATTCGTGAAGCATGACGAGTCACGACAGAAGCTCCCCCGCTGCATCCACAGCCGCGCCCACCGCCGCACACTCCCCTGAGGCCCGGCACAAGGAGGACCGCTCCGCGGCCATCGCCGTCACCGCTTTCCCGGTGTTCATCCTCGCCGGCACACTCGCCGCCTTCCTCGCCCCGGCCGTGTTCATCCCCCTGACCGACCACATCAACCTCTTCCTCATGGTCATCATGTTCACCATGGGGCTCACGCTGACGATCCCCGACTTCAAGGTCATCGCCACCCGGCCCACCCCGGTGATCGTGGGCGTGATCGCCCAGTTCGTGATCATGCCGCTGCTGGCCATCGGCGTGGCCAAACTGCTCGGCCTCAACCCGGCGCTGGCCGTGGGACTGCTGATGCTCGGCTCGGTGCCCGGCGGCACCGCATCCAACGTGATCGCCTACCTGGCCAAGGGCGACGTCGCCGTCTCCGTCGCCATGACCAGTGTGTCCACCCTGGTCTCCCCCATCCTGACCCCGGCGTTGATGCTGCTGCTCGCCGACACCCGCACCGAGGTCGACGGTGCCGGCATGGCCCTGACCCTGGTGCAGACCGTGCTGCTGCCCGTCGTCGGTGGCCTGCTGATCCGCACCGTGCTCAACCGGTGGGTCGACAAGGTCGCCCCCGTGCTGCCGTGGCTGTCGATCCTCGGCATCGGCGGCGTGGTGTTCCCCGCGGTGGCCAACAACGCCGAACGCCTGGCCCAGGTCGGCCTGATCGTCTTCGCCGCGGTGCTGCTGCACAACCTCTGCGGCTACCTGCTGGGATACCTCACCGGACGGCTCTTCCGCCTGCCCGAGCCGGTCAACCGCACGATGGCGATCGAGATCGGCACCCAGTCCGCCGGACTGGCCTCCGGCATGGCCGGACGTTTCTTCTCCCCCGAGGCCGCGCTGCCCGGCGCCGTGGCCGCGGTGCTGCACAACATCACCGGCGCGGTCTACGCCGCGCTCGTGCGACGCCGCCCCCTGCCCGGCGAACGCGACGCGGCGCCCGGTGCAGCGACCGGTGCAGCGTCCGAGGCTTCAGTTCAGCAGACTCAGCCGACGATCTCGTAGGAGTCGGCGGTGACGCGCGCAGTCACGCCGTCGGCGGTGATCAGCGCCGCGTCCGGCTGCGTGGTGTCCACCACGAAGCGGTCGCCGACCTCGGTGACCGCACCCTCGTCGAGCGTGCCGGCCTGGTTGGGGCTCGCGGCGTTGCCCAGCAGCCCGTAGAGCTCCGGGTCGCCGCCGACACGGTAGGCGACACCGTTGGCGTCGCCGCCGCGGGTGGCCTCCCACCCGGCGTGGAAGTTCTCCGCCTGGCAGCCCCAGTCGAAGCCGTCGGCCTCCTGGCTGTCACGGAACATGCAGATCATCGAGTCCTGACCGTTCAGCGGGACGGTGTAGTCGGCCAGCTCCACACGGTTCTGCTGGGTGGCAACCTGCTCGTCGCCGGAGGACGGCGCGGGGTCCGGTGCCGGGGCGCCGTCGGCGACGGCACCGGCCGAACCATCGGTGGACGCCGCGCCCGGCGTCGGCTCCGGAGCCTCCCCGGCGTCCTGCTCGCTGGTCATGTCACCCGACAGGGCGGCGTCGGCCGGGTCGGCGCTGACCGAACCGCCGCCTTGCGCCTCCTCGACACCGGCACCGTCGTTGTCGCAGGCGGCGAGGAAGAGCCCTGCTGCGGCCGCCAGGGCGAGCCCTGCCGCGGGCAAGGTCGTGCCTCGTCGAGTTCCAGTCACATCACGCACAGGACTCATCTCCAGTATCTGTAGTTCACAGTAGTGTCACCACCACCGTGCCACACCGGTCCGGTGGCGCGCCAGAGAACGGGGTCTTCCCCGCCTCGCGCACGACCCGGGTCGTTACCATCGGAGAAATGGCCTTGTCAGTGTTCCGGGACCGCCGCGGCCCCGTCCTCGTCGCGATCATGCTGTCCTCCGCGCTCATGGCGGTGGACGCCACGGTGCTGGCCACCGCCGTGCCCAGCATCGTCGACGACCTCGGCGAATTCTCCCGTTACCCGTGGCTGTTCTCCGGGTACCTGCTCGCCCAGGCCGTCACCGTCCCGGTCTTCTCGAAACTCGCCGACACCTACGGGCGCAAACCGGTGATCCTCACCGGCATCGGCGTCTTCGTCCTCGGCTCCGCCCTCGCCGTCGCCGCCCCCTCGATGACCGTGCTCATCCTCTGCCGCATCATCCAGGGCGTCGGTGCCGGCGCGGTGCAGCCGATGGGCCAGACCATCGCCGGCGACATCTACTCCGTGCGCGAACGCGCCAAGGTGCAGGGCTACCTCGCCAGCGTGTGGGCCATCTCCTCGATGCTCGGCCCGCTGCTCGGTGGGCTGTTCTCCCAGTACGTGTCCTGGCGCTGGATCTTCGTGATCAACATCCCCCTGGGCCTGCTCGCCGCGGTGATGGTGTGGCGCAACTTCCACGAGAAGGTGGAGCGCACCCGCCACCGCATCGACGTCGAAGGTGCCCTGCTTCTCACCCTCGGGCTCACCCTGCTGCTCCTCGGGCTGCTGGAGGGCGGCGAGGCATGGTCCTGGACCTCCACCGCCTCGCTGGTCTGCTTCCTCGGCGGCGCCCTCACCCTGGCGGCGTTTGTAATGGTGGAACGCCGCGCCGCCGAACCCGTGGTGAACCTGCACCTGCTGTCGCGGCGCCTGATCGTGCACGCCGTGGTGATCTCCGCGGCCATCGGGGCGATCGTGCTCGGGCTGACCAGCTTCGTACCCACCTACCTGGAGCGCGCCGCCGGGGCCACCCCCGTCGCCGCGGGCATCGCCGTCGCCGCCCTGACCATCGCCTGGCCGCTGGCCAGCGCCAACGCCGGACGCATCTACGTCCCGCACGGCTTCCGCGCCTCGATCACGTTGGGCACCTCGATCGTGATGGTCGGTACGCTCCTGCTGCTCCTGGTGGTCGGCCAGCAGAACATCTGGCTCATCGTCGCCGTCGCCCTGGTACTGGGCGCGGGCATGGGCTTCACCGCCGCACCGAACGTGGTGGCCGCGCAGTCCTCGGTCGGCTGGTCCGAGCGCGCCGAGGTCACCGGGCTGACCATGTTCGCCCGCTCGGCGGGCAGTGCCGTGGCCGTGGCCGTCTACGGCACGGTGTCCAACGCGGTCTACTCCGGCGGCGGCTCGGTGGTCGACGCCACCACCGGGGTGTTCTACGGGGTCGTCGTCGCGGCCGTGGTCCTGCTGGTGGCGGCGTGGACGCTGCCCCGGCGGCAGGCGGGGCAGACAGGGCAGGCGGAGGAGGTGCGACCGGCCTGACACGGTGGTGCACGGCGTGACCAGTCAGCGTGACCAGTCGATGTCACCTGAGTCATGCCCCGGGGAGAAAACGGCCGGTTCTCGACCTGGGGCATGAGTCAGATGACATCCCGGATGGCCTTGCGGCGGTCGGCTCACCCACCCCACGACCGCACGCCGATGACGCTAGCATGGGGGCCATGACAATCCTGCGGTTCGTCCTCAACATTCTCTGGCTGGTCACCGGCGGAATCTGGCTGTTCCTCGGCTACATCCTCTTCGGCCTGATCGCCTGCGTCTTCATCATCACCATCCCCGCCGGCGTTGCCTCGTTCCGGATGGCGAGCTACGCCCTGTGGCCCTTCGGCCGCACCGTGGTCACCAAGTCCACCGCCGGCTTCGGCTCCGGGCTGATGAACGTCATCTGGTTCCTCGTCGCTGGCCTGTGGCTCGCCCTCGGGCACATCGCCACCGCCGCCCTGCAGGCCATCACCATCATCGGGCTGCCGCTGGCCTGGGCGAACCTGAAGATGATCCCGGTCACCTGCTTCCCCTTCGGCAAGGCGATCGTCGAGGACTCCTCGGCGCGGATGATCCCCGAGCCCAACGCCTGACCTCCCGGCGCCGCATGAACCGGCGCGCCCTCACCACCCCCGCCCCGAGGACCGCGAGTACAGGTGCTCGGGGCGTCCTGAACTTCCGTACCGCAGCCGCACGGTGACGACCCCGCGTCCGGCCAGCGCCGATAGCCTGCGCTGCGCGGTCGCCCGGGACACCCCGGCGACCTCCGCCACCTGCGCCGCGGAGTGCTCACCGGAGCCCAGCGCCTCGAGGACGAGGTCCTCGGTGGAGCTCCCGGCCGCGGTGACCGGCTGCGTCGTCGCGTGCATCACCGCCATCGCCCGGTCGATCTCCTCCTGCCGCAACGGGTGAGGCGTCCCGGTCACCCGGCGGAACCTGATGTAGCGCTCCAGGCGCTCCACGAGCTCCCTGCGGTTGAAGGGTTTCACCAGGTAGGCGTGGACCCCTGCGGTGAAGGCGCGCCGCACGGTGGACGCCTCGACGGCCGCGGACAACACGAAGGCGTCGACGCGTGCCGCACGCACCAGCTCGATGCCGTCCCCGTCGGGCAGGTAGACGTCGGCGAGCACGAGGTCCGGGACGAGCCCCGGCACGACGTTCGTGTCCCGCCCCTCCAGCACCGCCCTGGCCTCCGCGCAGGTGCCGACCGTCGCCTGGACCTCCAGGCCCGGTACCGAGGCGACGATGTCGGCATGGATCGAGGCGACCCGGAAATCGTCGTCGAGGACGAGCACCCGCAGGTTACGCGGTGTGCGGGTGGTCGACCGGGCGTCCTGGTGGTGTGTCATCGTGTCTCCTCGTCTGGATTGGTTGAGCCCTCGGCCGTCCCGAACACCCCGGGTAGTCGCACGCCGAAGACCGCCCCGTGCCCCGGGTGCGTGCCGCCGCGGTCGATGACCCAGAGTTCGCCGCCGCGACGGCGCAGCATCTCGCGCGACAGCGCAAGCCCGATCCCGTGGCCGTGGATCGGGTCCGAAGCAGGGGCGGGGTCTTCGGCGGGGACGGGGTCGCCCGCGTCCAGTCCGGGTCCGGAATCGGCCACCATGAGGGTGAGCGCCAGGTCGTCCTGCATCGCGGTGACCTCCACCCACCTCTCCCCGTCGGTATCGTCCGCGCCGCCTGCACCGTCGCTACGCAGGGCGGCGGCCACGGCATTGTCCACGAGGTTCCCCAGGACCGTGGCCACGTCCTCGACCGCACCGTCGCCGCCGATCTGGCCGAGGACCAGCGTCTCCTCCCCTACCCGCAGGCCCACACCACGTTCACCGGCCTCCATCGACTTGCCGCCGAGGAAGGACTGCAGGAACGGTTCGTCGAGCAGCTCCGCGCCCTGCAACGGGAAGTCCACCGGGCCGCGCTCGGCCATGTCCTGCAGGAACGCCCGCGCATCGTCGATCCGTCCGGCGTCCAGGAGCCCGGAGGCGGCGTGGATCCGGTTGGCGAACTCGTGGCGCTGCACCCGCAGCGTGGACCCCATCGCCTGCACGGTGCCCAACCTGCGGGTCAGTGCGGCCAGGTCCGTGCGGTCACGGACCACCACCACGGTGCCGAGGTGGCGTCCCGCCCTGGTCACCGGGTGTGAGTCGAGGTAGAGGACGCGGTCGCCGACGACCACGTTGTCCAACGACGCCGGACGCGCCCCCTGCCGGGCGCCGGTCGCACCGTCCCCGGTGAGCTCGCGGACCACCCAGGCAGGAAGACCCAGCTCAGCGAGCGTGACCGTGACTGTGGAACCGGTGCCGGTGCCGGTTCCGACCCCTACGCCGTCCGCGCCGAGCAGCCGCGCGGCGACCTCGTTGCACACCTCGACCGCACCGTCCGGGGTCACCGACAGGACGCCGTCGTCCACCCCGTCGAGCACCGCGGACTGGTGGCGGACCAACGCCACCAGCTCTTCGGGCTGCACCCCGAGCGTCAGCCGCTCCCAGCGACGACGCATCAGCACACTGGCGAGCACCCCGATGGCCAGGGCCGTCGCCCCGGCCGCGGCGACCCCTACCAGGACCAGCGGCAGGTCGTCGAAGACGCTCGCCCGCCGGAACCCGACGCTGACCTCGCCGACCGGCTCACTGTCGGCGACCTCCCGCGCCGAGGCGTCCGGCGCGTACACCGGGACCTTGGCCCGGGCGGACTGCCCGAGCGTGCCGGTCTCCCAGGCCGTGACCTCCTCGCCCCGCAGGGCGGCCTCGTGGTCGGTGCTGACCCGCTCCCCGATCCGCCCAGGGTCCGGGTGCGCCAGCCGGATGCCGTCGGCGTCGGTGACCACCACGAACAACGCACCGGTCCGGGCCTCCACCCCGGCGGCGAGGTCCACCAGGGCGGCACCGTCCGCGGCGTCCGACCCCGTGTCCCTGTCGCCGCTATCTGTCCCGTCAGCCTCGTCCGCCACCGCGGCGCGCACCTGCGGGTCCTCCGCCACGGACCGGGCGATGGACACGGCCGAGTCCATCGCCTGCGACTTCAGCCGCTCCACCGAGATCCAGGTGAAGACCCCCGAACACACAGCGACGACGGCAACCACCGTCGCGAGCTGCAGCAGCAGAACTTTCGTGGAGAAACGCACGTCGTGGAGTCTACTGCACCTTTGGCCGAGCCAGTGAACAGAATGCACACAAGTCAATGTTTGCACTCAAGGAGATCTAACGCACACAAGGATCGTCACGTGGTCTGCATCACTTTAATCTTCCACTGTCCGGTCAGACACACCTGAAGGAGATGCGATGACCACCGCAGACACCCTGCTCCTGGCAGAAGACTACAACCTGAGCCACACACCGTCCGACGGGATCCTCGTCGCACTCGGCTTCCTGATGATCCTCACGTTCATGGCTCTGATCATGACCAGCCGGATGACACCGATGCTCGCACTGATCCTGGTGCCCACCGTCTTCGGCCTGATCGGCGGCGCCGGCCTCGGCATCGGCGACATGGTCATCGACGCCGTCAAGGACATGGCACCGACCGCCGCACTGCTCATGTTCGCCATCATGTACTTCGGCATCATGATCAACGTCGGACTCTTCGACCCGCTGATCACCTGGATCACCCGGATCCTGGGCAACGACCCGGCGAAGATCGTCTTCGGCACCGCCGTGCTCGCCGGCGTCGTCTCCCTCGACGGCGACGGCTCCACCACCTACATCATCACCACCTCCGCCATGCTCCCGCTGTACCTGCGCCTGGGCATGAGCCCGGTCATCCTGACCTGTGTGGCCGGCCTGGTCAACGGCACGATGAACATCGTCCCCTGGGGCGGGCCCACCGTGCGCGCCGCCGCGGCACTGGGCGTGGAACCCTCCGAGGTCTTCGTCCCCATGCTGCCGTCACTGGCCGCCGGACTGGTGATCTGCTTCGTCTTCGCCTGGCTCATGGGCCTGGCCGAGCGCAAGCGGCTCGGTCGTCTGGAGACCTCCCACCTCACCGGGATGACCCCGCGCACCGATTCCACCGATGCCACTGTTGCAGCGTCCGGTACCGCAGGCGGTGCCGGCGGTGCCGGCGATGTCCCGCCGGTCCACCAGCAGACCTCGATGGCGGACACGATGCTCGACCCGAACCGGGCCTCGCTGCGTCCGACGCTGCTGTGGTTCAACCTCGCACTCACCGTGGTGGTCATGGTGCTGCTCGTCGCCGACCTCTTCCCCCTGGCCTACGTGTTCATGGTCGGCGCGGCGATCGCCCTGACCGTCAACTTCCCCCGCCTGAAGGACCAGGCCAACGAGATCGTGGCCCACTCCAGCTCGATCGTCGCCGTGGTCGGCATGGTGCTCGCCGCCGGCGTGCTCGTCGGCGTGCTGGACGGCACGGGCATGGTCACCGCCATGGCCGAGTGGATCACCGGGATCATCCCCGACTCCCTCGGCGGTTACCTCGCCCCCATCACCGGCCTGCTGTCGATGCCGATGACCTTCTTCATGTCCAACGACGCCTTCTACTTCGGCATCCTGCCCGTGCTCTCCGAGAGCGCCGCCCACTTCGGCATCGAGCCGGTGCAGATGGCCCAGGCGTCCATCACCGGCCAGCCGGTGCACATGCAGTCCCCCCTGGTCCCCGCAATCCTGCTGCTGGTCTCCCTGGCCAACGTCGACCTCGGCGCCCACCACCGCAAGGTGCTGTGGCGGGCGGTCGTGGTCTCCCTGGTCATGCTGGCCGTCGGCATCCTGCTCGGGCCGATCCCCTTCCACGTCGGGTAGACGGGCCCTGCTCAACTCAACTGTTCAACTCACCGGATCAACTCACACGGTCGAAGGTGACCTCGGACATCGTGGACTCGACGTTCACGGTCAGGGTGTTCACCTCACCGTCGGCGGTACTGCCGGCGCTGCCGGTGCTGCCGGTGCCAGTGGCACTGTCTGTGCCACGGACCAGCGTGCCGTCCAGGCTGCCGCAGTCGACGCCCGCCATCGTCACCGACTCGCAGTTCAGGTGCACGCGGTAGGACGGCCCGTCGGTGGTGCGTGGGAACAGCACCGTGACCGAACCCATGGTGGACGACAGGTCGACCACGCTGTCCTGCTCCACCGTAGCTCCGGTGAAGTCCAGCGTCGGTGAACTCATCGTGTAGGAGTAGCTGCTGTGCGCAGGCACCTCACCGATCTGCTGCGCATCACTGGTGAACGTCCCGGAGTAACTGCTGCCTTCCGCGGAGGTCACCCCACCCCACCGGGGAGCCAGGATCGCGCCGAGCGCGATGATTCCGGCAACCACCGCCAGGACCACGGCCAACACCATGGCCACGACCAGGGCGCGCAACCCGCGGCGCTTCTTCTTCGGGGCGCCGGACGCACCGGACGCCGCATCTGCGTCACCGTCGCCGGGCTCACCGGGGTCCGGCAGGTCCCACGCGAAGGGGGCGGTGCCCAGCGGATCCCACGACGGCGGCTGACGACGCGGCGGCTCGAAACCCGGCGCGGCGGAAACGTCGCCGAGGTCGACGGTCGGCGCAGCGTCCTGCCCCTGCGCCGGCTCGTACGTCGGCTGCGTCGGCGCAGCGTCCGACGGCCGGGTCGGCTGTGCCGGCCCCTGGGTAGGCCCCTGCCACCCCTGGTGGTCGTCGCGTTCCAGCAGCCCGACCGGCGCCACCGGCTGGCGCTCGTAGAGCAGCCACCAGGCCACACCCGTCACCGCCGCGCAGACCACCATGCCGGTGAGGGTGATCCCGCCGCTGAGGATGCCGCCGAAGACGAGGAACACCGCGCCCACGATCAGGGTGCCGATCGCCAGCGAGCGGTCCTCGGCGAAGCGCGGGTCGCGCTCACCACGCATCAGCACGTCCAGCGGGGAGCGCGGCACGGTGTAGCGCCGCATGACCAGCAGTGCGATGCCGTAGGCCCACAGGCCCACACCGCCGACGAAGGTCGCCAGGACGAACACCAGGCGCACCAGCAGCGGCGAGACCTGGTAGCGCACGGCGATGCCCTCGCAGACGCCGAAGAACCAGGAGCGGGTGGACTGGCTGCGCGGGAAGCGGACGGGGCGGGTCTCCCACATCCGACGGACCGTGGATTCGAAGTTGCCCCGGGGGCTGCCCGTGCCCGGGCTCGTTGACTGTGCCGTGTAACTCATGGTCCCCATTCTTCGCGGAGCTCCAGCAAAGCACATCGGGGACAGCCCTGAGATCATCCCTGATCATTTCCCTGACCGCGGATCTCAGGGTTTCCCCCGATACCCCGGGGACCCCTGGCCCTGGCAGGCTGGTGGGTATGAGTCACTCCCCTGTCCCGCGTCCCCGGCCGGGCGCGCGCACGACCGGCTCGCCCACGCCCGACCTGTTCCGGGTGTCCGACGGCAAGCTCGTCGCCGGGGTGTGCACCGGGCTGGCCGCGCACCTGGGTGTGCGTCTCACCGTGGTGCGCCTGTTCTTCGCCCTGGCCAACGTGGTCGCCGGTCTGGGGTTCATCTCCTACGCCGCGCTGTGGGTGTTCACCACGCGGGTGGGCACCGCCGCCGAGGCGTGCAACCCCACGTCCGTGGCGTCCTGCCGCGCCCGTGGTCTGGACCCGGGGCTGGTCAACCGACCGGTGCGGGGCGTCGACCGGTTGCTCGTGGCGCTGGCCGTGGTGGTCTTCCTCGCCGGGGCGGCGACGCGCCCGCAGGTCGCGGTCAGCGCGTTGCTGCTCGCCGGCGGTGTGCTGCTGGTGTGGCGCACCTTCGGCCCCAACGCCCTCGCCGGACGCCCCGGGCAGGACGGCCCGGCGTCGCGCGTGCCCGGCGGGCTGCAGTGGGCCAGCCTCGTCGGCGGGCTGCTGCTGCTGGTCGTCGGTATCGGCGTCACCGTCTTCGGCATCAGCCTCGACGACGGCAGCGCTGACGGGACAGGCGGGGTGATCGTACCGGCGCTTATCGCCGCGGTCGCGATCATCGCCGGGCTCATCGTGGTGCTCATCCCGTTGTGGCTGCGCCTGTGGTCGATGGCCAACGCCACCGCCCGCGAGCGTGCCGCCGAGGAGGAACGAGCCCGCATCGCCGCGCGTATCCACGACTCCGTGCTGCAGACCCTCACCCTGATCCAGAAGAAGTCCGGCGAGCCGGAGATCGCCCAGCTGGCGCGCAGCCAGGAGCGTCAGCTGCGCCAGTGGCTCTTCGCCCCCGGCGAGTCGGTGCGCACCGAGACGCTCTTCGGCGCGCTACGCGTGGCCTGCGGCGAGGTGGAGGACACCTTCGGCGTGCAGATACGACCCGTGATCGTCGGCGAGGACCGCGACACCGACGACGCCTCCGTGGCCCTGCTGCTCGCCGGACGCGAGGCGATGGTCAACGCGGCGAAACACTCGGGCTGCCGCGAGGTCAACGTGTACCTCGAGGTGAGCGAGGCAGGCACACTGGAACTCTTCGTGCGCGACCGCGGCCCCGGCTTCAGCGTCGAGGACATCCCGGCCGACCGGCAGGGGGTGCGCTCGTCGATCATGGACCGGATGCGGCGCGTGGGCGGTAGCGTGGAGATCGACTCGGGGCAGTTCGGCACCGAGGTCATCCTGCGGCTGGAAGGGCATGCACAGTGACGGTTTCGGTGTTCCTCGTCGACGACCACGCGATGTTTCGCACCGGGGTGCGCGCCGAGCTCACCGGACGTCCCGAGGTAGAGGTCGTCGGTGAGGCCGGCACCGTCGGCGACGCGGTCGCCGGCATCCGGGACCTCGCACCGCAGGTCGTCCTGCTCGACGTGCACATGCCCGACGGCGGCGGGCTGCAGGTGCTGCGCGACCTCGCCGCCACCGACCACCTTCCGCAGGTGCTGGGGCTGAGCGTGTCCGACGACCCGACGGACGTGATCTCGCTGATCAGGGGTGGTGCACGCGGCTACGTGACGAAGAACATCAGCGGTGACGAGCTGGTGGACTCCGTGCTGCGCGTGCACTCCGGCGACGCGGTGTTCTCCCCGCGCCTGGCCGGCTACGTGCTCGACGCCTTCACCGCCGGTCCCGCCGAGGCACCGGCCGTCGAGCCCACGGAAGGCTCAGAAGCCACAGAACCCGCCGAACCCGCCCCCTTGCCCGAGGACGCCGACCAGAGCGTCCTGTCCACGCTCACCCCGCGGGAGAAGGAGGTCCTGCGCCTGCTCGCCCGCGGCTACACCTACCGGGAGATGGCCGCCCGCCTGTTCATCTCGGTGAAGACCGTGGAGACCCACGTCTCCAACGTGCTGCGCAAGACCCAGCAGACCAACCGACACTCCCTGTCGAGGTGGGTGTCCGACAACAGGCTGGGATGAGCGTGTAGAAGTGGTGGGCATGAGTAACCAGAACGCCAGCTACACCGTCACCGTCGTGCGCGACGATTCTGTGCAGGACATGCAGGACGCACCGGCGTGGTGCGCCGCCGTCGCCGGCGTCGAGGGTGCCGTCGTGTGGGGCGACGACTTCGACGACCTGGAGGCCGGGGTACGTGCCAAGCTCGCCGACCACGCGCCCGGCGTCGACCCCGACCTGACCTGGGAGATCGACACCGGCGACGGTCCCGGCAGCGCCCACCAGACGCCCCTGAACTCGATGTAGGCGCGCCATGGACCCCGCGACCCTCACGCTGCAGACGCAGCTGGCCACCACACCGACCCGCGCCTTCCGCGCGCTGACGCGGGCCGGCCAGCTGCGCCGCTGGTTCGTCGACAGCCTCGACTACGACCGTTCCCTGCTGGTCTTCGGCGCGGGACGCCAGCTCACCTTCATCACCGGAACCGTGCTCGCCGGGCAGGGGCAGGTCACGACCTTCCGTCCGCCGTCGGTGCTGGAGTACAGCTGGAACAACGAGACGCTGCGCTTCGAACTCGACGCCGAGGGCGAGGAGACCTCCCTGACCTTCACCAACACCATCTACGGGGCGCAGGCCGAGGCCATCGCCGAGGCCTCCGTGCCCGACTGGGAGGAGGCCCTGGCCCGGCTGCGCGGACTGTTCACCGGCGACGGACCGGAACTTCACGGCGACGAGGCACAGGAGGGGCAGGAATGACGGGGACCCCGGGGCCTGAATCACCGGACGCCACGCCGGACGACCGGCTGACCAGCCGCTACGGCCGGGCCCAGTCGTGGACGCCGCCGCAGTGGAACTCCACGCTGGACACCGTCACCGCCCACCGCTCGGTGCGGCTGTGGCAGGACCGGCCGGTCGACGACGCGACCCTGGACACGATTCTCGCCGCCGCGCAG
>JAKDIS010000177.1 GCA_030450335.1 Corynebacterium sp.
GTCCCCGGTGGCGTCTCCGTCGTCACCTTCGACGGCGGACCGGTGACCGGACACGAGTTCTTCCCGCTCACCAGCGTCCGGCAGGACCTGGACGCCGTGGCTTCCAACGCCCTGGCGCTCATCCGGGGAGCCGGACGGGCCGACGGCCCGCCCGCCCCCGTGCGCTTCACCCTGGAGCAGGGTGCGACGACGGTGGCCCCGGGAGGTGACCGGTGAGTACACGACACATCACCCGGCTCGTCCCCGCGGCGTGGTTCGCCGGTTCGCTGGCACTGTTCCTGCTGGCCTGGCAGCTCGCCGCGGTCGTCGTCGACGACCCACAGATGTTCCCCGGCCCGTCCACCGTCGCCGCGGCCGCACGGGGGCTGTACGCCCACGGCTACCTCGCCGACAACGTGGTGCCGTCACTGACCCGGGTCGTCGTCGGATTCGCGCTGGGCGCCGGGGCGGGCGTGGTCCTCGGACTCGCGACCGGAAGGATCGCCCTGGTCAGCAGGCTGCTCGGCCCGATTCTGGTGCTGCTGCGTCCGGTGCCCGCCATCGCGCTGGTACCGGTGGCGATCGTGTGGCTGGGCATCGGCGAGGAGTCGAAGTACGCCGTCATCGCCTACGCCGTGGGGCTGACCGTGTGGCTGAACACCCATGCCGGCGCGCTCGCGGTCCCGCAGACCTACCTGCGTGCCGCGACCTCCCTGGGGGTCGGACGGGTACGGCAGTTCCTGGTGGTCGTGCTGCCCGCGGCCTCCCCGTCGATCGTCACGGGACTGCGACTCGGTGCCTCGGTGGCGTTCATCAGCCTGATCGCCGCGGAACTGACCGGTGCGTCGTCCGGGATCGGCTTCCAGCTCCAGGAGTCCCGCCAGTACCTCGCCACCGACGCCATGTTCGTGGGACTGGTCACCCTCGGCGTGCTCGGCGCCGCGGTGGACCTGCTGATCAGCACGACCGGACGACAGCTGCTGCGGTGGGAGCGCTCATGAACGCCCCGGGAGCCGTGGAGATCACCGGAGTCTCGAAGCAGTTCACCGCGACCTCCGGACTCGCGGAGACGACACTGTCGCTGGCGCCGGGGTCCTTCCACAGCCTCGTGGGGCCCAGCGGGTGCGGCAAGTCCACGCTGCTGAACATCGCCGCCGGTTTCACCGCACCGGACGCCGGGCAGGTCACGCTCGACGGACGGGTGGTGCGCGGTGCCGGGGCGGACATCGGGGTGGTCTTCCAGCAGTACGCCCTGTTCCCCTGGCTGAGCGCCCGGGCCAACGTCGAGGTCGCGTTGCAGCCGCTGGTGCCGGGGCGTCGACACCGCCGGGCCGTCGCCGAGGAGTACCTGGACAGCGTACGTATGGCCGGGCACGCCGACAGCTACCCGTCCCGGCTCTCCGGGGGCATGCAGCAGCGTGTCGCCCTGGCACGGGCGCTCGCGGCGGAGCCAGCCCTGCTGCTGATGGACGAACCCTTCGGCGCCCTCGACGCCACGACCCGCCGCCACACCCAGGAACTGCTCACCTCGGTGTGGGCCGAGCGCAGGACCACGGTCCTGTTCGTCACCCACGACGTCGACGAGGCGTTGCTGCTCAGCGACACGGTGCACGTGATGTCCCCGTCCCCGGGGACCGTCGTGGCCGACCACGTCGTGACCACACCCCGCCCGCGTGACGCCACCAACCCCGGTGACGACCACGCCAGCCTGCGCAGGACGATCCTGCGCACCATCGACCACTCGGTCAGAGAGAACCTGAGGACACCATGCTGAACACGTCACCGCACCGGCCACGCCGGGCGCTTCTGGCCCTGGCCACCGTGGCCGCCCTGGCCTCCCTCGCAGCGACGTCCGCCTGCTCGGGCGGATCGCAGGACGACTCGCCGGACGGTGCCGACGTCTCACTCGGCTGGTCCGCGGGCTGGACGGCCCCGCAGATCGCCGTGGCGGGGGAGGAGGGCTACTGGCAGGACCACGGGCTCGACGTCGCCACGACCCCCTTCGACAGCGGCAGGGACGCCCTCGAGGCACTGCTCGGCGGGGGCGTCGACGCCGCCGTCCTCACCGAGTTCCCGCTGGCGGCAGCCGCGCTGCGCGACCAGGACGTGACCGCGGTCGCGGCGCTGAGCAGCTACGACAACTACCGGGTCATCGGGAACAGGAGTTCCGGTGTCGAGGACATCGGCTCGCTCGACGGCAAGAAGGTCGGGGTCACGCTGGGCACCAACATGAACTTCATCCTCGACGAACTGCTCGCCGAGAACGACGTCGACGCCGAGATCGTCAACATCGGGCCGGCGGACTTCGCCACCTCCCTGGCGAATGGCGACATCGACGCCGGGCTGATGTTCGACACCTTCTACGAGCCGACCCGTACGGCCCTCGGCGACGACTACGTGGAGATCGAGGTGCCGCCGGAGCTCTACACCGGCACCATGCTGCTGGTGGTCTCCGACACCCTGCTCCGCGAGGCGCCGGGGAAGGTGGACGGCCTGGTCGACGCCGTCGGTGACGCCACCGCCACGATCGCCGACGACCCGGAGGGTTCCCGCGCGATCCTGGCGGAGAGCCTCGTAGGATCCGGCGGCGACGGGGGCGGCGTTGTGGACGAGGCCACCGTGCGGGAGCGCTGGGACGAGTACGACTACGCCCCCTCGGACTCCTCCGCACTGCGCGACATGATGGTCAGGGAAGGCGAGTGGATCCGGGAGAGTGGTGGCTCGGACAGTGTTGGTCAGGAAGGTGGCGGCGAGGACGTGGGGGAGAAGGTGGACGGCGTCCTCGACCCCGGGAGGCTCTAGTTCAGGGGGTGGCATTACCCCCATTAATGTCACGGTCCGGTAACGATTGGTTATGCTTTGAGACGAGACACCGTAAACGGCATTTACTGCACACACCACGAAAGGTAGATTCTCATGGATCTCAGCATCGTCAGCTCCCTCGGCGACGGCATCTCCACCCTCCTGCACGGCCTCTGGCAGGGCTTCAAGCAGGTCCTGGACTCCGTCGGCGGATCCGCCGCGGGCATCGAGGGCACCATCGGCAGCGGCGAGCACAACCAGGACGTCTCCGGCTCCATCGCCGACGTCATCGGCAGCGCCGGCGGTTCCTCGAACTAGGTTCGCGCCGCCACCGCAGCGGGGGGCCCCCCCCCAGAGGTGGGCCCCCCCCCGGGGGTTGGGGCGGGGACGCGGGGGGGGGGGCGGCCCGCGCGGG
>JAKDIS010000070.1 GCA_030450335.1 Corynebacterium sp.
GTGCGCACCGACTGCGTGCAGCTGCTCACCGTGCACAAGGCCAAGGGCCTGGAGTGGGAGATCGTGGCGGTGCCCCACGCCACGCGCAAGACCTACGCCGACGCGGTGAAACGCCCCGGAGTGTCGTCCTGGACGACCAACGCGCGCCTACTGCCGTCCGGCCTGCGCGGCGACGCCGCCGAACCGGCCTCCGTCCGGCAGGGAGGCGCCGCCGACACGTCCGGCGCCCCGGTCCTGGACCTCAGCGACGTCGAGGACCGCAAGGGCGTGGTCGAGGCGCAGGACCGGTTCAAGGTCGAACTCGGCGAACACGGGGCCCGGGAGGACGACCGGCTGTTTTACGTCGCCGTCACCCGCAGCGAGCAGGTGCTGCTCGTCAGCGGCGCGGCGTTCAACAACGCCGACAAGAAACCCGTGGACCCGTCCGTGGCGCTGACCCTGCTGCGCGACCGTGTCAGCGCCGACGGCGCGGCGGACCCCGCGTCGATCGTCACCTGGTCGACGCTGGGCATGGAGTACTCCAAGACCGAGCTCGCGCGCCTGGAGAAGGGCCCGCACCACCGCGAGGACCAGGTGATGGTGCCGGAGAACCCGGCGGCGCGCAACGACCTGGTCGCCGACTACCAGCGCGTCCTGCCCGAGGCGCCGACGGCGGTGTGGCCGCGCCCCACCCTCACCGACCCCTCGCAGGACGGTGCGGCGGCGGTGGTCGACGGCATCCGTCGCGTGCGCGCCGCGGAAGCAGCGGCTGGGGCGGGGCCGTCCGCCGACAAGGGCACGCTCGCCGACCAGTGGGACCAGGAGACCGGCGTGCTGATCGACGAGTACCTCGCCGCGGCCGTCCCGGAGGTCGTCGTGCCGTTGGGTGCGCGGCTCACCGCCACCGAGGCGGTGTCGCTGTCGCGCGACCGCGCCGAGTTCGCCCGACGCCGGCGGCGTCCGGTGCCGATGGAACCGCGCCCCTACACCAAACGCGGCACGGCCTTCCACAACTGGGTGGAGCGCCACTACGGCTCCGCCAGTCTCATCGACGAGGACGAACTGCCCGGTGCCGCGGACGCGACGCTGACCGACCCGGCGCTGGAGCACCTCAAGCAGCGCTTCCTCGACAGCCGGTGGGCCGACCGGATGCCTGAGAGCGTGGAGGGGGCGTACTCGGTCACGCTGGCCGGGCACGTCTTCGAGGGACGCATCGACGCGGTCTTCAGGGACGGCCCGAAAGACACAGACGGCTGGGTGGTCGTCGACTGGAAGACCGGGCGCAAACCCGGCGGTGCCGAACTCGCCTCCGCCGAGCTGCAGCTCGCGGTGTACCGTCTGGCCTGGGCGAAGGTGCAGACCGCGCGGCTGGGACGACACGTCGGCCCGGAGTCGGTGCGCGCGGCATTCCACTACGTGCTGTCCAACGAGACCTATGAACCGGGTACACTGCCGACATCAGCTGAACTGGCTGCGCTGATCGGCCGTGAAAGGGAAGGGGACGGGCAGTGAGGGACCGACTCAGGGACCGCTTCCGCACCGACTCGGACATCGACGCGCTCCCGCCCCGCTCGTTGATCAAGATCGTCAACATCCCGGCGAGTGCGCCGGTGAGCCCGTGGTGGCTGATCAGCAGGCGGATGCTCTACGCCCTGGCGTTGATCTTCTTCTCCTCGGCGGTGGTCTACGTCGACCGCGACGGCTACACCGGTGTGGTCACGTTCCTCGACGCGGTCTACTATTCGGCCGTGTCGCTGTCCACCACCGGTTACGGTGACATCACCCCGGTCACCCAGTCCGCCCGGCTGGTCAACATCCTGGTCATCACCCCCATGCGGGTGATCTTCCTGATCCTGCTGGTCGGCACCACGCTCTCGGTGCTCACCGAGGAGTCCCGCAAGACCCTGCAGATCCGTCGATGGAGAAGGCACATGCGCAACCACACCGTCGTCATCGGCTACGGCACCAAGGGGCGCGCGGCGACGACCGCCCTGCTCGCCGACGGCGTCCCGTCCTCCCAGATCGTGGTCGTCGACTCCGACCCCGAGGCGCTCACCCACGCGTCCTCGCGCGGGCTGGTCACCGTACGCGGGCAGGCGACCAGGTCGGACGTCCTGAAACTCGCCGGGGTCACCCGCGCCCGCGCGGTCGTCGTCGCCCCGAACCAGGACGACACCGCGGTCCTGATCACCCTGTCGGTGCGTGAGATCGCCGCCTCGGCGACGATCGTGGCGTCCGTCCGCGAGTCGGAGAACTCCCACCTGCTGCGCCAGTCCGGCGCGGACTCGGTCGTGGTCTCCTCGGAGACCGCCGGGCGGATGCTCGGGCTGGCCACGGTGAGCCCCTCGGTGACCGGCATGATGGAGGACCTGCTCAGCCCGGACGAGGGCTTCTCCGTGGCCGAACGTGCGGTGGGGGAGGACGAGGTCGGCGGCAACCCACGTAACCTCGAGGACATCGTGCTCGGGGTGGTGCGCTCCGGCGTGCTCTACCGCGTGGACTCCTCCGAGGCGGAGACCGTGGAACCCGGCGACCGGCTGCTCTACATCCGTCGGATCACCGGCGGGGCGGACGACAACTGACGTGAACACCCATCCCCGACGGAGGCGAACCTAGACCCGTGTCAGGACGACTCGACCAGCTGAACCTGGACGCACTCGACCCCGAGCAGCTCCGGGCGGCCACCGCGCCGCGAGGCCCGGTGAGCATCATCGCCGGTGCCGGCACCGGTAAGACCAGGACGATCACCCACCGCATCGCCCACCTGGTGTCCGGCGGGTTCGTGAATCCCGACCACGTGCTGGCGGTGACCTTCACCAACCGCGCCGCGGCGGAGCTGCGCGAGCGCCTCACCATGATGGGCGTGGCCCGGGTGCAGGCCCGCACGTTCCACGCCGCGGCGATGCAGCAGCTGCGCTACTTCTGGCCGAAGGTCATGGGCGACACCCCCTGGGAGCTGCTGGACTCCAAGTTCCCGCTGGTCGCCCGCGTGACCCGCGCGGTGGGGCTGGAACCCGACCGCACCCTGCTGGCCGACCTGCTCGGCGAGATCGAGTGGGCGAAGGCCTCCCTCATCGCGCCGACGGCCTACCCGGCGCACATCGGGCCGGACAGGCGGGACTGCCCGGTGGACCCGGAGAAGTTCGTGAAGATCTTCGAGGGCTACGAGCAGGCCAAGGCCTCCCCGGACCGGGTGCTGCTCGACTTCGACGACCTGCTGCAGTCGATGGCCGGCCTGCTGGAGTCCGAGGTGGGCATCGCCGACGAGTTCCGGGAGCGTTACCGCACCTTCGTCGTCGACGAGTACCAGGACGTGACGCCGCTGCAGCAGCGGCTGCTGGACGCCTGGCTCGGCGACCGGGACGACCTCACCGTGGTCGGCGACGCCAACCAGACGATCTACTCCTTCAACGGTGCGACCCCGGACCACCTGCTGCGGTTCTCCACGAGGTTCCCCTCGTCCACCACCGTGCGCCTGCACCGCGACTACCGGTCGACCCCGCAGGTCGTGGACCTGGCCAACCGGGTCATCGGGCAGGCGAAGGGGCGGGCCGCAGGCACACGGCTGACCCTGGAGGGCCAGCGTCCGGATGGTCCGGACCCGGAGTTCTCCGAGTTCCCCGACGAGACCGTGGAGGCCGCGGAGGTGGCCCGGCGCATCGGCGACCTGCTGGCACACGGTGTGCCGGCCGCCGAGATCGCGGTGCTCTACCGCATCAACGCCCAGTCCGCGGCCTTCGAGTACGCCCTGGACCAGGCGGGCATCGCCTACCAGGTCAAGGGCGGCGACGGCTTCTTCCAGCGCGCCGAGATCCGTCAGGCGGTGCAGGCCCTGGGCCAGGCGGCCCGGCAGGTGCAGGCGCGTGCACGTTCGGCAGGGTCGGCAGGAGAGGACGCGGCGCCCCGCGTCGACGAGCCGCAGGGCAACCTCGTCGACCAGGTGCGCGCGGTGCTGCTGCCCGTCGGTCTGACTCCGTCCGAACCCGACGGCGCCCAGGAACGTCAGCGCTGGCAGTCCCTGAACGCCCTGGCCGACCTCGCCGCCGAACTGTCCGCCACCTCCCCGGGGCTGGACCTGCCGGCGCTGATGGGGCTGCTCAAGGAGCGGGCGCAGGCGAAGAACCCGCCCCGGTTGCAGGGCGTCACCCTGGCCAGCATCCACGCAGCGAAGGGTCTGGAGTGGGACGCGGTGTTCCTCGTCGGCCTGGTCGACGGCACCCTGCCGATCCGGCACGCGCTCAAGGGCGCGCACGCCGAGGACGCGGTGGAGGAGGAACGCCGGCTGCTGTACGTCGGTGTCACCCGTGCCCGTGAACACCTGCACCTGTCCTGGTCGCAGGCCCGCCAGCCCGGTGGCAAGGCCACCCGGCGGCGCACCCGGTTCCTCGACGGCATGGTGCCCTGGGAGAAGGAACGCGCCGCGGCACAGGCCGCCCAGTCGGCGGGGCAGAAGAAGTCGGGTCAGAAGTCCAAGCCGAGCGACTCCTGCACCACCTGCGGCACCCGGTTGACCACCCCGGAGCAGCGAATCCTGGGGTTGTGCGAGGCGCACGCCGGTGACGTCGACCAGGTGCTCGTCGCCGAACTGCGCTCGTGGCGCAGCGCCACCGCTCGTGCGCGGGACGTCCCGGCCTACGTGGTGATGAGTGACGCGACGCTGCGCGCGGTGTGCCACCGCGCACCGACGACACCCCAGGAGCTCGTGCAGGTGCCGGGCATCGGCCCGATGAAGGTCGAACAGTTCGGCGAGGACGTCCTCGGGATCATCCGGAACTTCCGCTGAGCGCGGCCTGACAGGACGGGCACCCCGGCACCTGCACCGGACGCATCTCGGTGACGTCCAAGCTCACCGGGTCGAGGAAACGCCGGACGGCGGGCACGGCGGCGGGACCGCCGGTCGTGCGTGCCCCCAGGATGTCGCGCACGATCCCGGCGAACACCGTGGCGGCGAGTCCGGTCATCGACGACGCCGTCCGGCCCTCGCCGACGGGCGCCTGGGCGCGGACGAGCCGCCACTCCGGATCCTCCGCGAGCATCTGGGTGTCGATACAGGTCAGACAGGGGGTTGTTCCGGGTTGCACCAGTGGTCCGATCACCACCTGCCCGTCCAATACTCCGCAGGGCAGGTGCGGCACACCCTGCTCCATCAGACGGTGGGTCACGTCCTGCGGTGGGAAGAGCTGCCCTGCCAGCACCACCAGTGACCTGCCCGACAGGCGCCCGAACGCGGGTGCGCCCGGGGTGACGGGAGCAGCCGTGACACCGCAGCGCATCAGCTCCTGCAGCAGGGCACCGCTCATCCCGGTCGTCCCGGTGACGTGCACGGTGGCGGCACCGGTCGGTGGAACCGGACGCAACAGCTCGGCGGTCCGCAGGTCGTCGAGGATGCCGTCGGCGTGCTCCGGGCTGAATCCGCAGTGCCCCAGCCGCGTGGCCAGGTCGGCGGACTCCACGGGCCGCCTGGCCTCACGCAGCACCAGCATCACCTGGTTCGCCGAGACCCCGTCCGGCACGGCCAGGACGAGGGAGTGCGACGGCACCGTCCCGAACTGGAGGTGGCGGGGCGAACGCAGGATCAACGAGGTCGCCTCACGCAGCATCACCACGCTGGCACCCCCGAGCACGGTCGACGTCATGTAAAATCCCCCTGACTAGCACACAAGCTCCCGACATGCACAGTGTAGCCCGCGTTCCCGCACTGTGCAGCGGGTCGACGACACCGCGGAAGGTGGACCATGGCAGGACGGCGACGGACCCCGACCAGGGCACAGCTCGAGGTCGTCGACGACTTCGCCCCGGACGTCGAGATCCGGCTGTCGGCACGCCGGGAACGCACCATCGCCGGACGCATGGAGCGCGGCCGGGTGATCGTCCTGGCCCCCATGTCGATGGACGCGGCGAACCTGCGGCGCAGCACCAGCGACCTCGTCGACCGGGTGCGCCGCCGCAACAGCGCCGCCGCCGGGCAGGCGTCCGACGACGATCTGCTGCTGCGCGCCGCCGAACTCAACGACAAGTACCTGGAGGGCAGGGCGGAGTTCCGCAGCGTGCGCTGGGTGGGCAACATGTCGCGCCGGTGGGCGAGCTGTTCGGTGGACTCAGGCAGGATCCGGGTGTCCGACCGCCTCAAGGAGGTACCCGGCTACGTCCTGGACTCGGTGATCATCCACGAACTGGTGCACACCTGGATCCCGGACCACGGCCCCGAGTTCCACGAGTGGGCGGCGAAAGCGCCCCAGGCCGAGCGGGCCGCCGGATATCTGGAGGCCTACGGGCGCTGGGGCGTGGGGAACACCGACGAGTCCGGGGACGTGGACTGACCTACTTGCCGGAGTCGTCCGAGTCGTCGGTCTCGCCGGGGCCGTCGAAGCCCTCGTTGAGCTCGCGCTCGAGCTTCTCGATCTCGCCGATGGGATCGAAGCCCTCGATGTCCTCCTGGGAGGCCAGGATGGAGTCGATGAAGCCGGCGGGGGAGTCCAGGTCGCTGTCGACCGGGAGGAAGTCCGGGTGGTTCCACACGTCGTCACGACGCTCGGTGCCCACGGCCACGGTCAGGCGACGCCACAGCTCGGCGGCCTCGGACGCCTTCGGCGCCGACAGGCTGATGCCCACCGTCTTCACCAGGGCCTCCATGCCGGGCTGGTCGTTGTCGCGGTAGACCGACCACGCCGCGCCGATGCTCGAGGCCACGGGCAGGCGCTCGCCCAGTGCCTCGCCGACGACCACGTCGACCCACCCCTCGATGAGCGACAGGCTGGTCTCCAGACGGACCCGCGCGTGGTCGGTGGAGGACACGATGGTGGGGGAGAGGTCGGAGTTCTGCAGCTGCGACATCATCTCCTGCAGCTTCTCAGGGTCGCCCAGCATCTCCGGGTTGAACTCCTGGCTGGCCTCCTCCAGGGCGGAGTTGTCGAGGCTCAGGCCGGTGGCGAACTCCTCGACGTCGAGGATCACCCGCTCCACCAGCCACGGCACGTGCTGGAAGAGACGCAGGTGCGCCGCCTCGCGGGCGGCGAGGTAGATCAACGTCTCCCGACGCTCCGCACCGAGCTTCTTCGACAGGTCGTCGAGCCGGTCGGTGGCGATGGCGGCGACGGACCCCTCGGCCAGCGGGATGCCCCACTGGGTGGACATCGCGACGCTGCCGGCGAGCTCGCCGAGCGCGCGGCCCAGCTGCATGCCGAAGTTCATCCCGTTGACCTGGTTGAAGATACCGGCCATCGGGCCCATCTGCGCCCGGATCTCCTCGGGCATGCCCTGCATGGTGGCGTCGCCCAGCTTCTCGGCGAGCGGGTTGATGACCCGCTTCCAGCGCGGCAGCGTCTCGTCCAGCCACTGCGAACCGGTGAAGGAGACCGACCCGGTCGCGCCGGCGGGCAGGGTGGTGGACTCGTCCAGCCACAGCTCGACCAGACGGACGGACTCGGCGACGGCCTGGCTGTCCTTCGCGGACGGCTTGCTCTTCGCCGCCGTGCCGGAGAGCTGCTGGCGGGCGATGCGCTCGGCGAGGGCGTAGTTGACCGGACCCTGCGCGTCCGGCGAGTTCATGTCCTTGCCGAAGCCGCTCAGCATCGAACCGAACTGGCCGAGGATGTCGCCCAGCCCCGGCTGGCCGCCCTGACCCCCCTGGCCGCCCTGGTTGCCGAAGAACATGCCGAAGGGATTGGCACCGAAGCCGAACGGGTCGCCGCCTGAACTACCCGAGTTGCCGGAGTTGTTCGGGCCCCCGTTCTCGTTCTCCCGCCGCCGACGCTCGTCGTCCGACTCGTCGTCAGGGCCGTTGAATCCGAATCCGAAATTGCTCATGCCACGAGAGTACCCGCGCCCTGCGGCGGGACGCACCGCCCCGCGTGCGCTGACAGCGAACACCGTCCATGTCCGTCCGGGCCTGTAATGTGTCGTGGGTGAGTTCCAGTATCCCCCCTTACAACGACTCCAGCGCCCGTACCGACGGCAAGACGTCCGGCACGTCCGGCACCACCGCCGGTCGGCGGCGCGTGCGCACGGTCGTCGTCGGGCTGGTCCCCGTCGTCGCCCTGGTGGCGCTGCTCGCCGTGCCGACGATCCCCGGCACCGACGTCAACCTCACGGTCCCCTTCGCCGCCGAGGGTGAGGGGCCGACCTACGACACGCTGGGGGACGTCAACGGCACCCCTGTCGTCGACATCACCGGCACGGACGCCGAGGTGGACGAGGACCTGGCGGACTCCGACGGGCAGCTCAACATGACGACCGTGGCGGTGCGCACGAAGCTCAGCCTCGCCGAGACGATGAAGCGCTGGCTGGCCAGCGACGACACCATCGTGCCGGTCGAGCAGGTCATCCCCTCGGACTCCACGCCGGAGGAGGTCGCGCGCCGCAACGCCGCCGCCTTCGCCGCCTCCGAGTCCAATGCGACGGTCGCGGCGATGGGCTACCTGGACCGTCCGCTGGAGACCACCGTCTACGAGATCGCCGACGACGCGCCCGCCGCCGGCGCGCTGCGGGAGAACGACGTGATCACCGCCGTCGGCGACACCGAGGTCACGCTGCCGGCGGACGTCGCCGCGGCCGTCGCCGAGCACGCACCCGGCGACGAGGTCGAGCTGACCGTGCAGCGCGGGCAGTCGGAGGTCACCGAGTCCGTCACCCTCGGGGAGGTTCCCGAGGAGTTGTCGTCGGACGCCTCGGCGTCCGCGGCGGAGGACGCCGGCGAGTCCGACCGGGCGTACCTGGGGGTCACCATGGTCGCCCAGCCCGCGGGGGATCTGAAGGTCCGCTACAACCTGAAGGACATCGGCGGGCCGAGCGCGGGCCTGATGTTCTCCCTCGCCGTCGTCGACAAGCTCTCGCCCGGCGAGATCAGCGGCGGGAAGTTCGTCGCCGGCACCGGCACGATCTCCGCCGACGGCACGGTGGGGCCGATCGGCGGCATCACGCACAAGATCGCCGCCGCCCAGCACGCCGGGGCCGAGGTCTTCCTCGTGCCGTCCGACAACTGCAGTGAGGCGGCGGGGCGCTCCTACGACGGGGACATCGACCTGCTGTCGGTCGACTCCCTCGACGGGGCGGTGGACGCCCTGGAGGCCTACAACAACGGTGGGGACGCCCCCACCTGCGAATGATGCAGATCAGTCCTCGAAGGTGAACCGCAGCATCGCGGTCACGCCGGGGGCGATCTCGGCGCCGTCCATGCCGCCGAGCAGCTCGACCTTGTCCTCGGCGAAGGGGTCGTCGGCGAGGTCGGTCTCGTCCGGGCGCAGCTGCAGCAGCGTGCGGTCCGGGCCGCCGTCGACGACGCCGGTGAAGATCCGCGCCTGACGCGGGACGGCCTCCGGGTCCGCGGAGTTGCGGAACATGATCTCCTGGGCCAGCACGGCACCGACCACGACCTCGGGCCACCGCACCGTCGCCACGTACTCGCCGAGCTCGTCGGAGCCGGGCTGGATGTGGTCCGGCAGGTCGTCCTGCACGATCAGGGAGAGGGGGGACGTGGCGGCGCCGGTGCCGTCTGCGCCGTCCTCCCCGGAGTCGTCGCCGGCGGCGATGACGTCCTGGACGAGTTCGGTGGGGACCAGGGCGAACAGCGTCGCCGGACGGTCCCAGCCCTCGGCGTGGACGAAGTCGACGGCCTCGCGGAGGGCGGCGTTGAGCGGACGGATGTCGCTCGTGTGGTTACTGGCGTTCATCTAGGTGGACCTCACGGTGACGTCGGACGGGTGCGGACAGTAGTCTAGACCCAGACAGTTTTGTCGTCGGAATCCGACAGCCCGAGCCGCCGGTACGTCAACCGCCGGACCCAGGGGGTCGGTCCGACTCTCATGACCGACAGCAGGAGAGAACTGAACCCTTGAGCATCCCGGAGATTCCAAAACCAGGACGCAGATCCAAGATCCTCGGCGTGGTCGCCGTGGTGATCGCTCTGCTCTTTTTCCTAGTCCCGGTCCTCGTCTCGAACTACACCGAATTGCAGTGGTTCCGGTCGATCGACTTCCAGGCCATATTCCTCAGCGTCCTCGTCACCCGGGTGATCTTGTTCATCGTGTTCGGGCTCGTGGCCGCCGCCATCGTCTGGGGTGCGTGCTTCGCCGCCTTCCGGGCGGCGCCGAAGGAATCCGACTTCCCCGACGTGTCCCAGATCGGCCTCGGCGGTGACGACTCCCCGCTGACGATCAACCGGGCCGAGATCCGCCGGGCGATCCGGCCGTTCCTCATCATCGTCCCGCTGATCGCGGGCGTGGTGACCGGCATGATCGCCCAGGGCAACTGGCGAACCGTGCGACTGTTCCTCTCCGGAGGTGACTTCGGTGTCCAGGACCCGCAGTTCCAGATGGACCTCGGCTTCTACGCGTTCACCCTGCCGCTGCTGACCTTCGTGCTCGGCACGCTCTCGGTGCTCGTCATCGTGGCGTTCCTGGTGAACCTGCTGGCGCACTATCTCCTCGGCACCATCAGCACCGGCAACCCGCGGGTGGGGGAGAAGGCGCGCATCGGTGCTCCGGCCCGCCGCCAGCTGGCGATCATCGCCGGCATCTGGATGCTGCTCAAGGCAGTGGACTACTGGTTCCAGCGCTACGCCCTGCTGAACAACCAGCACGACACCTTCACCGGTGGTTCCTACACGGACATCAACGCGATCCTGCCGGCGAAGATCCTGCTGCTGGTCGTGTCCCTGTTCGTCGCCGCGATGTTCTTCAGCTCGATCGTGCTGAAGGACCTGCGCATCCCGGCGCTGGCCGTGGCCCTGATGGTCGTCGCCAACCTGGCGATCGGCGTGGGTTGGCCGGCGGTCATGGAGCAGTTCTCCGTGAACCCGAACCGTGCCGAGAAGGAGCGGGAGTACATCGCCCGCAACATCGAGTCGACGCGTCAGGCGTACGGCATCGAGACCGCCACCGACAGCGCCCGCGAAGGCTACGAGAATCCGGACGGCCAGGTGACCTACGAGCGCAACTGGGGTGGCCAGACCTCCGGCGACGCCAGCGAGCGCCGCTCCATTGCCGACGACGACGCCACGCTGTCCAACATCCGCCTGCTGGACCCGGACGTGCTCTCCCCGACGTTCACCCAGCAGCAGCAGCTGCGTAACTTCTACGGCTTCCCCGACGAGCTCTCCGTCGACCGCTACGAGGTGGACGGAGACATGCGCGACTTCGTCGTCGCCGCCCGCGAGATCGACCCGAACGCCCTGTCCGGCAACCAGACGGACTGGATCAACCAGCACACCGTCTACACCCACGGCAACGGCTTCATCGCCGCGCCGGCGAACACCGTCGACGAGGTCGCGCAGGACGCCGCGTCCGCACGTGGTGGTTACCCGATCTACACGGTCTCTGACCTGCAGAACCTGGAGGCAGACAGCCAGGGTGGCGAGCTCGAACTCAATATGGAGCAGCCGCGCATCTACTACGGTCCGGTCATTGCCGGCACGAATCAGGCGAACGCTGACTACGCCATCGTCGGCGACGACGGCTCCGGCACCCCGCGCGAGTACGACACCGACAACACCGAGTACACCTACACCGGTGACGGCGGAGTGGGCGTGTCCAACATCTTCTCCCGTGCGATGTACGCCGCGAAGTTCCAGGAGATGAATATCCTCCTGTCGGACGTCATCGGCGACGACTCGAAGATCCTCTACGACCGTGACCCGCGCGAGCGCGTGCACAAGGTCGCCCCGTGGCTGACCACCGACTCCAAGACCTACCCGGTGGTCATCGACGGTCGGATCAAGTGGATCGTGGACGGTTACACCACGCTGGAGAACCTGCCCTACTCTCAGCGCACCGAGCTGGACTCCGCCACGGAGGACACGCTGACCGAGGACCCCGCCTCGCAGCAGCGCGCGGTCACCAACGAGGTCAGTTACATCCGTAACTCCGTCAAGGCAGTCGTCGACGGCTACGACGGTTCCGTGGACCTCTACGAGTTCGACGAGGAGGACCCGGTCCTCAAGGCGTGGGAGGGTGTCTTCCCGGACGTCGTGAAGGACAAGGACGAGATCAGCGACGAGCTGATGGAGCACCTGCGTTACCCGGAGGACCTGTTCAAGGTCCAGCGTGAACTGATCGCGAAGTACCACGTGGACGACCCGGGAACCTTCTTCACCAACGACGCCTTCTGGTCCGTTCCCGGTGACCCGACGGCGCCCGAGGGCGGCCAGGAGCTCAACCAGCCGCCGTACCACGTGGTGGCGACCGACCCCGAGACGAACCGGCCCAGCTTCCAGCTGATCACGCCGTTCCGTGGTCTGCGCCGTGAGTTCCTCGCCGCGCACATGACCGTCAGCTCCGACCCGGAGACCTACGGTCGCATCTACGTCCGCCAGCTGCCGACGAACACCCAGACACAGGGTCCGAAGCAGGCGCAGGACACGATGATGTCGTCCGACGAGATCGCCCGCGAGCGCACCCTGCTGGAGGGCACGAACACCCTGACCAACGGCAACCTGCTGACGCTGCCGGTCGGTGACGGGCAGATCCTCTACGTCGAGCCGGTGTACTCGCAGCGTGCCGACCAGGAGTCCGCCTTCCCGAAGCTGCTGCGCGTGCTGGTGAGCTACAACGGTTCCGTCGGTTACGCCCCGACGGTCGCCGAGGCCCTCGAGCAGGTCGGCATCGATCCGGACGCGGTCACCGAGATCGCCGAGTCCGGCGGTGACGCCGCCGACGAGAACGCCGCGGCCGCCGGTGGGGACGATTCGGACGCCGACTCCGACTCGGACAGCACCTCGTCCACGAGTTCCTCGCCGTCGTCCTCGGCGGCGGAGACCCCGGACAGCGGTTCCGCCAGCGGCAACGAGCCGTCGGAGTCCGAGCTCTCGGCGATCCGTGAGGCCATGGACAAGGTCAACGACGCCCGCGAGAACGGCACCTTCGAGGAGTTCGGCCGGGCCCTGGACGAGCTGGACGCCGCAGTCGCTGACGCCCAGTAGTTCCTCGGGTCAGCCAGGCTGAGACACCAGAGACGGGAAGCGCACCGGGAAACCCCCGGTGCGCTGCTCTTTTGTCCGGAGTGTGGTTGCGATTTCACATTCGTCCGGCAGTGCGTTACGCTATGGGAGTCGCTGACACGGAGAACAACTTCTCCGGGACAGTAACCCGTCGCGGGGTGGAGCAGCTCGGTAGCTCGCTGGGCTCATAACCCAGAGGTCGTAGGTTCGAATCCTGCCCCCGCTACTAGATAGGCCCCCGGCCTCCGATCACTGATCGGAAGCCGGGGGTCTTTTTTCGTCCCAGGTGTAAACAGATGAAAGGGAGTGGGATTCACATGGTCGACGTCGGGTACGGAGCCGACTACCTCTACCGGCTGGCCGGGAAGGTCCTGGAGAACTGGCATGCCACGACAGAGTCCCTCGGCGACGATCTCCATCTCGCCTCGGTGCGTATCGTGGACGATTCGGTGATCGAGTTTCATGTCGTCGGCATGGGGCGGGACCTGGTGAAAAGCTACGACGCCACGGCCTGGGGACCCCTCTTCTCCCCGGAGCACGCCTACGACGTCGACTTCATGGCCAACGAGCTGCTCACCAACTACCTCACCGAACCCTGACGCACGGGGAGGGGAGGGGCGAAGATCGAGCGTGGGATGTTTGAATCCGGTGATT
>JAKDIS010000178.1 GCA_030450335.1 Corynebacterium sp.
TGAGATCACACCCGTAGAACCTGCTCTAGTTCGTACTAGCGAAGGGATGGTCCAATGACTGATTCACTCCAGCACGCATTCAGCACCGCACGCGCCGGGTTCACCGCGAACCCGCCGCTCATCCAGTGCCTGACCAACGCCGTGGTCCCCCAGATCACCGCGAATGTCCTCCTCGCCGCAGGCGCCTCGCCCGCAATGCTCGACACCCCCGAGGAGTCCGCCGACTTCGCCGCCGTCGCGTCCGGCGTCCTGGTCAACACCGGCAGCCCCACAACCGCCCAGTACACCGCGATGCGCGAGGCCGTCCGCGGTGCGAACCAGGCGGGGGCCCCCTGGGTCCTCGACCCGGTGGCCTGCGGCGGTCCGGCGACCCGGACTTTCTTCGACCGCGAGATCGTCTCCCACTCCCCGGCGGCGGTGCGCGGCAATTCCTCGGAGATCATCGCCCTGGCCGGCGGCACCGGCGGCCGCGGGGTCGACGCCACCGACGAGGTCGGTGCCGCGCTGGACGCCGCCCGGGACATCGCCGGGCGCACCGGGGCGGTCGTCGCGGTCTCCGGCCCCCGTGACCTCATCGTCTCCGGCGGCAGGACGACCTGGCTGACCTCGGGCGATCCGATGATGCAGCTGGTCATCGGCACCGGGTGCTCACTCGGGGCCCTGACCGCCGCCTACCTGTCGACGTCGCTGGACCCCCACGACGCCGTCCTCGCCGCCCACGCGCACGCGGGTGTGGCGGGGACGATCGCCGCCCGGTCGGCCAGCGGCCCGGGGAGCTTCTCCGTGGCCTGGTTGGACGCGCTGTACTCCCTGGCCTGTGGCGACACCGGCCTGGCGGGCGCGACGGTCGAGGAGCGGTAGATGTCCCCCGCGACCCCCGACTGGTCGCTCTACCTGGTCACCGACCCCGCCCTCGGAGGCGGACGGGACAACGTCCCCGGCATTGTCCGGGCCGCGGTCTCCGGCGGTGTATCCGTGGTGCAGCTGCGCGACAAGGAACTGGACGACGCGTCCTTCAGCACCCGAGCCACCGCCCTGGCCCGCAGGCTCGACGGCACCGGAGTGCCGCTGTTCCTCAATGACCGGGTGGGGATCGCACGTGATCTCGGCCTGCATCTGCACCTCGGGCAGGACGACACGGACTACGCCACGGCCCGCGGCATGCTCCCCGAGACGTCCATGATCGGGTTGTCCGTCGACGACCACTCCCAGATCGACACCCTGGCCGGTCTGGTCCGGGACGGTGTCCGCCCGCCGGACGTCCTCGGCCTCGGCCCGGTCGGGCTCACCGGCACCAAGACAGATACCGGCCGCGCCCTGGGCGTCAGCGGTCCGGGCAGTGTGGGCGACCTGGCCGCGCACGCCGCTGAACTCGGTATCCCCTCCGTCGCGATCGGCCACGTCAACGCGGACAACGCCGCCGCTCTGGGACGCAGCCCCGTCGCCGGGATCTGTGTCGTCTCCGCCATCATGGCCGCGCCGGATCCCGGGCAGGCCGCCCGCACCCTCCGCACCACCTTCATCTCAGCAAAGGAAGAATCATGACCCGCCGTGCCACCCGTGTCCCCCGTGTCCTCAGTATCGCCGGGACAGACCCGACCGGAGGGGCCGGCGTGCAGGCCGACATCAAGTCCATCGGCGAGGCCGGCGGTTTCGCGATGAGCGTGATCACCGCGCTCGTCGCACAGAACACCCACGGGGTACGTGACATCCACACCCCGGACACTGACTTCCTCACCTCCCAGCTGGACGCGGTCTTCGACGACGTCACCGTGGACGGCGTGAAGATCGGCATGCTCGGCACCGCGGGGATCACCCGCACGGTCACCGACTACCTGACCACGCACCCCGTCCCTGTCCTGGTCGTGGACCCGGTGATGGTCGCCACCAGCGGCGACCGGCTGCTCACCGCCGATGCAGAGGAGGCACTGGCCGGGCTGTGCCGTCTCGCGGACGTGATCACCCCGAACCTCGCAGAGCTCGCCGTGCTGGGCGGCACCGGCACCGCCGCGTCCCTGGATGAGGCGCTGGAGCAGGGCCGGTCGTTGGCCGCCGACCTGGGGACCACCGTGATCGTCAAGGGCGGTCACCTGTCGGGCGCGGCGGCGGACAATGCGGTCGTCGAACCCGACGGCACGGTCAACGGTGTCCCGGTGGCCCGGGTGGAGACCCACAACACCCACGGCACCGGCTGCTCCCTGTCCTCGGCCCTTGCCACACGCCTCGCCGCCGGGGCGTCCCCCGCCGAGGGTCTGCGGTGGGCCTCACGGTGGCTCGCCGAGGCCATCCGTTACGCCGATGACCTGGACGTCGGCTCGGGCAATGGTCCGGTGGACCACACCCACCGTTCACGGCGTCTGTCCGCCGCGGCGGAGACCACCCCGTGGGACCTCACCGCCGCGGTACCCCGGGAGATCACCACGCCGGACGACCTGGACAGCATCTCCGCCGGGCCCGCCACGGAACCCCGGATCGCCGCGGCCGGGCCGTGGACGCAGGCCCTGTGGGACGCGCAGGCTCCCCTGTACAACGGCATCACCGCACTGCCGTTCATCCGGGACCTGGGTGCGGGGACGCTGGAGCACGAGGACTTCTCCTTCTACCTCGCGCAGGACGCCCTCTACCTCGCCGCCTACTCCCCCGGACTGGCCGCGCTCGCGGCCTCCGCCCCCGACCAGGACTCCGCACTGTTCTGGGTCAAGGGGGCCGCGGAGTGCCTCGAGGAGGAGGCGGAACTGCACCGCACCTGGTTGGGCGACGCCGCCCCCGCGCATCCCTCGCACGTCACCGCGTCCTACACCTCACACCTGGTCAGCAGCGTGCACAGCCGTGACCATGTGGTGGGGGCCGCCGCCGTGCTGCCCTGCTACTGGCTGTACGCGGAAGTCGGACTGGCTCTGGCCGCCTCCTCCGTCGACGACAATCCCTACGCCGCCTGGGTGGACACCTACTCCGGGGACGACTTCACCTCGAGCGTGCAACAGGCCATCGCACTGGTCGAACAGGCCTTCAGCGAGGCCAGCCCCCGACAGCGTGCGGAGGCCGCCCGGGCGTTCCTCGACGCGTCCCGGTGGGAGCTCGAGTTCTTCGACCAGGCGGGACGCGCCGGTGTCTGACTAGATGTACTTCCCGGGGAGGTTGTGAACACCCCGTCGGGGGATGACACATAAGGAAGA
>JAKDIS010000071.1 GCA_030450335.1 Corynebacterium sp.
CCCGGCGCCCACCCACCGCTGACCCCGGCGACTCTGTGGCCCGCGAGCCGGGGGCTACACTCTTCCCCGATGGTAATCATGCGTGCAGAGGCGGCCTATCAGCGGACGGCGGCGGCCTTCAGGAATCCGACGCTTGACCTGCTGCACGGCAGGTACGCGCCGTTCGTCGTCGCGGCGTTGTCGCTGATCTTCACCCCGGACCGTCCCACCGTGGCGATCTCGGACGCCCACGTGGAAGTCGGGGACGTCGTCGACGAGCTGCGTGCCGCCGGCTACGACGAGGACGACCGGGTCGACCGGGGCTCCCGTGGCCTGCCGTCCGGCACCGGCCGGGAGATCTGCCGCTACTGGGTGCGCGTCGGCTGGCTCGTCCCGCAGATCGAGGACGACGTGGAGGTCTACCGGCTCTCCGCGCAGGCCGTCGGCGCCCTGGAGATCGTCGGACGCAGCGGCCTGGGACGTGCGCGGGTGTCGCGCTCGCGTGTGCGCACCCTGCTGGACGCCGTGGACCAGCTCGCCCACGCCGCCGAGACCGACCCGCAGGAACGCATCGCCACGCTGCAGGCCGAACGTGCCTCGATCGACGAGGAGATCGCACGGCTCGAACGCGGCGAGATCGACCCCGTCGACGACGACCAGCTGCTCGAGGAGGCGGAGAACGTCGCACACCTGTCCCGCGAGCTGCCGGCGGACTTCGCCCGGGTGGCGGAGTCGATCAACGCGATGCAGCGCGACGTGGTCGCGGACCTGCGTCAGGACGTCCGGCCCACCGGCGAGGTCCTGCGCGAGTACCTGCACCGTGGCCAGCACGTCATGGAGGCCACCCCGGAGGGCCGGGCGTTCTCCGGGGCGTTGAACCTCATCGGCGACCCGGAGCACATCGACCACCTCACCGACCAGCTCAGCATGCTGATGGCGTTGCCGTTCTCCCGGCACATGGGTGCCGAGCAGCGTCGGGAGCTGCTGGCGATCGCGCGGCGTGTGGAGCAGGGCGTGCAGGAGGTGCTCACGGCGCAGCGTCGGGCGTCGCACGTGATCACCGCGCAGGTGCGGACCCACGACCCGGTGCGTGACCGGGAGGTCGACGACCTGCTGCGCACCGTGATGTCGGGGCTGCAGACGTGGATGCATCAGACCGGGGCGCAGGCGCGCCGGCATGACGAGGTCGAGCCGCTGCGCAGTTTCCCGACCGCGCACCTGGGGCATCTGCGTCAGACGCTCAACGACCTGGAGGTGCCCGGTGGTCCGGAGCCGCTGCGGTCGGACGAGTCGGACGTGGAGTTCCTCCACGCCGACACGCGCGCCTGGGGCGGGCCGTACTACCGCGAGCTGGAGGAGTACGTCGCCGGGTTGGACGGCGACAGCTTCGACCTCGCCGACGCCTTCGCCGCGGTCCCGCAGGACGCCAGACGTCCCGTCGACCTGCTGGGCCTGCTGGAGATCGCGCACCGCAACGGCATGCAGGACGGCGAGGACGTCTCCGTGGTGGAGACCGTGCGCCCCGACGGCACCGTCCGGCGCTTCGCCTTCGGCGCCGTCACAGCAAACACAGCAGTCGACACCGACCGAGGAGCTGAGCAATGACCGAGAACGAGCCGTTCATCGACACCGTGCCGATGGAGCAGGACCCGGACGAGTGCTTCGCCGGCGACCGCGGTGTGCTGGACCCGGAGGTGCGCCGGGTGCTGGTGCGTCTGCTGCAGCGCCGGTTCCTGCAGGCCGACCGTAACCGGGAGGACTGGAAGGTGCTGATGGACAACCAGCAGGTCATCGAGTCGCGGCTGCACGACCTGTTCGTGCGCCTGGTCGTCGACTCCGACCGCGGGGTGGCCTACAAGCAGCAGGTCCGCTCCGACGAGCTGGACGTGCCGATCCTGCTGCGCGATGAGGCCTACACCCGTGCCGAGACGCTGGTGCTGGTGTACCTGCGCACCGTCTACCAGCGCGAGTCCACCGCCGGCGAACTCGCCGCCCGGGTGGACGTCGAGGAGGTCGAGCAGACCGTGATGACCTACTTCACGCAGGCCAACGGGGACGTCGCGCGGCGTCAGAAGCTCATCCGCAACGCCCTCGGCCGCCTGCGCCAGGAGGGTGTGATCGACGAGGAGACCGAGGGCCGCTACCGCATCAGCCCGCTGGTGGAGATCGTGCTCAGCGCCGACCGGCTGCGTGAGCTCGACGAGTGGCTGAAGAAACAGGTTCAGGAAGACGGAGGTACGGAACTGTGACGATGCTCGACACGTTGTTCGGTCTGGTGCCGGCTGAGTCCCGCGGGCAGCAGTGGTTGGCCGACGAGCTGCACCTGGTCAACTGGGGCGGCTACGACGGCGCCCACCGGGTGAAGTTCTCCCCGGAGGCCACGCTGCTGTGCGGCGGGTCCGGTTCCGGCAAGTCCACGCTGATGGACGCCTACATCGCGCTGATGATGCCGCACACCACCCCGTTCAACGGTGCGTCCAACGGGGGAGTGACCGGCCGGCCGCGCGGCGAGGACCAGCGCAACATCCTGTCCTACGGGCGCGGCAAGATCGACGAGTCGCGCACCGACGACGGCACGCAGGTCACCGTGCTGCGCGGTGACGGCTGCGACACGTGGACGGCGGTGTCGATGACCTGGACCGACCACGACGGCTCCCGGTTCACCGCGGTGCGCGCCTGGTACATCCCGGCGTCCGCCCGCGTGCTGGACGACACGGTGAAGGTGCGCGGTGTGGCCGAGGGCGAGTTCGACCCGGCCGTGCTGGAGCAGGCGGCCGAGCGACGGCTGTCGGACGCCGCGGTGCGGGCCGTGGGTCTGGAGACCATGGCCACCGACCGGGAGTTCCTGGCGCGCGTGCACTCGGTGCTGGGCATCGGTGCGGCGGGTGCGGGGGCCAAGGCGATGAGCCTGCTCGCCCGGATCCAGGCAGGTCAGCAGATCACCACCGTCGACGAGCTGTACAAGCGCATGGTTCTCGAGGAGCCGGAGACGATGGCCACCGCCGACGCCGTGGTCGCCCACTTCGACGAGCTGGAGAGCACCCGCACCCGGATGGTTACCGCCCAGAAGCAGGTCCGGGTGCTGCAACCCGTCCGCGGCATCCGGGCGAGGATCGAGGAGTCCGCCGAGCGGCTGCGCCTGCTCGACGAGCTCGGACGCTTCGCCGACGCGTCCTCCCTGGCGTCGTTGTGGCGCACCTCCCGTCGTCTCGACCTGCTGCACGAGGCGGAGACCGAGGTGCGCACCCGCAAGCAGGCCGCGGACGCCGAGGTGCGCGCGCAGGTGGCGTCCGCCGAGGCGGCCGAGGCCGAGCGCGACGGCCTGGTGGACGTCCTGCGCCACTCCGGCGGCGACCGCCTGGACACCGCCGAACGCGAACTCACCCAGGTCGACCGGCGGCTGACCGCGGTGCGGCAGAACCGGGAACGTTTCGAGGAGAACACCGCCTGCCTGGACCTCGACGTGGCCACCGGCGACGACTTCGCCGCGCTGGCCGAGCGGGCGCGCGCCGCGCTCGCCGACCGCGACGCCAAGACGTCCTCCCGCGACGCCTACGCGGAGTCGCGCGCGCAGCTCAAGGACCTGTGCCGGCGGCTCGCCGAGGTCGAGACCGAGCACCGCTGGACGCAGCAGCGTCGCGACAACATCCCCGAGCGCCTGCACGTCGCCCGCCGGCTGCTGGCCGACGCCGCCGACCTGAGCATCGACGACCTGCCCTTCGTCGGCGAGCTGGTGGACGTGGCCACCGAGTACGAGCCCTGGCGCGAGGCGTTCAACCTGGCTCTCGGCGGCTTCGCCACCACCATGCTCATCGACGCCGACGACCTGCCCCGCTTCCGCCGGGCCGTGGAGACCGTGCGCACCGACGTGCGGCTGCGCTACGAGGGCGTGCACACCGGCTTCGAGCAGCGCGACGGCCTGGACCCGCAGCGCCTGCCCGGACGCCTGGACTACCGCGAGACCGCCTTCACCGGCTGGCTGCAGGACCGCCTGGAACGCCAGTTCGGCTTCCACTGCGCCGACTCCGCCGACGAACTCTCCGAACGTCAGCCCGCGCTCACCATCACCGGGCAGGTCTCCCAGGGCGACCGCGGAGCCCACGGCGGGCACGGCGGACGCAACGTGCTGGGCTTCTCCAGCCACCGGCGCCTCGGCGAACTCGAGGAGACCATCGGTGCGTTGCGCACACAGGTCCGCGAGGCGGAGGACGCCGAACGTGCCGCCGGCGCCGACCTCGACGCCCTGGACGCCCGGCACGCCGCCTACTCCCGCGTCACCGACCTGACCTGGGAGGAGATCGACGTCGCCAGCGTGGAGGCCGAACGTGCCCGCTGGTCCGGCATCATCGACGAGATCACCGACGGCAACCCCGAGATCGCCGACCTGCAGCGGCAGATCGCCGAGCTGAAGGTCACCGTCACCCGCCTGCAGGAGTCCACCGGACGCGCCAAGGGCGAGCAGGAACGCCTGGCCGCGCAGTGGGCCGACACCGTCGACGAGGTCGACGCCGCCCAGGAGGCACTCGACGAGGCGGAGAGCGCCGGCCGGGAACTCGACGACGCCCAGGCGTCCTACCTCAACGAACGCTTCGACCCGCCGGAGGCCGCAGACGCCGGCGCCGGTTCTGCGGCGACCGCCAAGCGTCTGGCCAGGTTCGACGCCGCGCTGGACACCGCCTCCAGGCGCCTGGAGGACGACCGGGCCGCCGCGCAGAACACCGTCGCCGAGCAACGCGAGGCGCTGCGCCGGACCATGGAGACCTTCCTCGACGCCTGGCCTAACCCCACGCTGCGCGCCGACCCCGACACCTCCCTGAAGGACTTCGAACGCATCCTGGTCGACCTGGAGACCAGCGGGCTGCACGAACTCGAGGCCGAGTGGCGCGACAGCCTGCTCACCCTCTCCGGCAACGACCTGACCAACCTGGACTCCACGCTGGGACGCTCGCTGCGCGAGATCCGCGAGCGCATCGAACCGATCAACCGGATCATGGAGGACCTGCCGTTCTACGACGACGACCACCGGCTGCAGATCTCCCCGCGGGAGAACCAGTCCGAGGTGCGCCGCCGCTTCCGCAAGGACCTGCGCGACGTGCGCACCCTCATCGCCGAGGCCGGCAACGACGGCGAACGTGAGCAGGCCTACGAGCGCATGGCGCGACTGATCAACCGGATCCGACGCACCGCGCCCGACTTCGCCGACCTGGTGGACGTGCGCAACCACGTGCGCGTCAGTGCGGAGAAGATCCACGCCGGGACCAAGGAGCACGCCGCCCTCTACGACCACATCGGCGAGAAGTCCGGTGGCGAGTCCCAGGAGCTCATCGCCTTCATCGTCGGTGCGGCACTGCGTTACCAGCTCGGCGACGCCGACGCGGCGCGTCCCCGCTACGCGCCGGTGTTCCTCGACGAGGCGCTGATCAAGGCGGACGCACACTTCACCGAACGTGCCATCGGTGCCTGGCGGGGCCTCGGCTTCCAGTTGGTCATCGGCGCGCCGAACGACAAGTACAGCGCGATCGAACCGCACGTGGACGTGGAGTACGACATCCTCAAGGACACCCGCGGGCGCTCCTGGGCTAAGCCGAAGGTGGGGTTGGTGGGGTGAGAGGCACCCCGCGTCGCGTGCAGGATAGGGCCCTCGCGTGCCAAGGAAGGGACGACTCCGGCACGCTACCGGGGGGGGGTCGGTGGCCTACTGCTGCGTGGTGTTGACGATGTAGAGGTCGCAGGGCGACTCCGCGGCGACCTTGCGCGCGATGCTGCCCAGGATCCGGGAGAAGCCCTGGACGTGCTTGTTGCCCACCACGATGGTGTCAGCGTCCAGCTCATCGGCCTTCTTCAGCAGGGCCTCGGCCGGGGTACCCTCCACCGCGGCGGCGTGCACGGTGATGGAGGGGTACTTCTCGCGCAGGACGTCCGACACGGAGTCGGCGACCTCCTGCGCGGCGTGCGAGTAACTCTCCGTGAGCCGACGGTAGGCGGCCTGCGTCCCGGCGCTCGGGTTGTTCGCCCGGGCGGCCTCCAGGGTGACCGTGCCGCTGATGCTGAACGCGGAGAGCACGTGCAGCTCCGCACCGGTGCCGGCGGCCAGCTCGGCCGCCTTGTCGGCGGCGGCGAGGGCCGTCTGGCTGGAGTCGACACCGGTCACGATCGTCTTGGTCATGGTGCACCTTTCGAGGGAAGGACGGATACTTTCGTCAGTGTAGTCTGCGTCGGAACAGTGCGTGTCCCGGTACGAGCCTCAGTGCGTGGTGTGCACGATGAACAGGTCGCACGGTGCCTCGGCGGCGACCTTGCGCGCCACACTGCCCAACACCCGGGAGAACCCCTGAACGTGCTTGTTGCCGACCACGATTGTCTCGGCGTCGAGCAGTTCGGCCTGGCGCACGAGCACCGCCGCCGGCGTGCCCTCCTGGGCTGACGCCTCGACGGTGAGCCCGGGGTGCGCCTCTCGCAGCACGTCGGCGACAGCCTCGGCCACCTGTCCGGCGGCCCGGGCCTGCCCCTCACTCAGCCGCTGGTAGGCGACCGAGGTCGACAGTCCGAGGTCCCGGGTCTTGAACGACTGCAGGGTGTCGGCCGTGCTGGTGCTGAAGGCGGAGAACACGTGGAGCTCGGCCCCGGTGCCCTCGGCGAGTTCCGCGGCGCGCATCGCCGCGTTGAGCGCGGTCTGACTGGAGTCCACGCCGGTCAGGATGATCTTCTTGCTCATCGGGGGCCTTCCTGGGGATCGGTCGGTGAGGTGGGTGAAATGGGTGAGGCGGTGGCGGTAGCCGAGGTTGTGTCGTTCTCGGCGGCCTCTGCCTGAGCCTCTGCCTCGTCCTCGGCGCTTCCGGTGCCGCCGTCGGCCAGGCCGGCCTGCTCGATGAGCTTGGGGCGGCGCACGGCCTGCCAGATGGCGAAGGCGATGGAGGCGATGGTCAGGATACCGAGAACCAGTGGGATGGGCTCGAGCATCCAGGTGAAGCTGCCGTTGTTGATGATCATCGCACGGCGGAAGCCGCTCTCGGCGATGGGGCCGAGGATCACGCCGATGATCAGCGGGGCCAGCGGGTAGCCGCCCTTGACCATGATGTAGCCGAGGATCGCGGCGAGGAACATCACCAGCACGTCGAAGACGCTGGAGCGCATGGCGTAGGAGCCGACGACGGCGAGCACGATCACCGACGGCCACAGCAGGCGCGGCGGGACGGACTCGATGAGCTTCACCCAGAAGCTCGTGCCGAACCAGCCCAGGACCAGCAGCACCAGGTACACCAGTGCGAAGCCGATGAACAGGCCGTAGATCAGGTCCGGGCTGCCGGTGAACAGGGTCGGGCCGGGCTGCAGGCCGTGCACGGTCAGCGCACCGATGAGCACGGCGGAGGTCACGTCGCCCGGGATGCCCAGGGTCAGGGTGGGCACCATCGCACCGGCGGTGCCCGCGTTCTTCGACGACTCCGCGGCGGCGATGCCCCGCGGGTCGCCCTTGCCGTACTGTGACTTGTCCTTCGCCGCACGCTTGGACTCGTTGTAGGCAACGAAGGAGCTGATGTCGCCGCCGACGCCGGGGATGATGCCGATGATGAAGCCGATGGCGGAGCCCAGGAGGCTGGACGGTGCCAGTTTGCGGAACCAGGACGGTGTGGCACGGAACTTCTCCGGCTTCATCTTCAGGTTCAGCTTCGTGACCCGCTCGACCTGCAGGAAGGCCTCGGAGACGGCGAACAGGCCGATCATCAGCGGGATGAAGGAGATACCGGAGATCAGGTCGGCGTTGCCGAAGGTCAGGCGGGGGAAGCCCTGGATGGTGTCCAGGCCGATCATGGCGATGCCCAGGCCCAGGAAACCGGCGATGAGGCCCTTGACCATGCGTCCCTCGGAGATCGAGGCGATGATCGTCAGGGCGAACAGGGCGAGCATGAAGTTCGCCGAGGAACCGAAGCCCAGGGCGAAGTTCGCGATCACCGGGGAGAAGAACGCGAGCAGCAGCACGCCGACGAAACCGCCGATGCAGGACGCCAGCACGGAGATCTTCAGGGCCTGCACGCCCTTGCCCGCCAGGGTCATGGCGTGCCCGTCGGCGACGGACGCGGCGGAGGCTGGCGTCCCCGGCGTCCTGATCAGGATGGCGGGGATGGAGCCGGCGTAGACGGCTCCGCCGTAGATGCCGAGCAGCAGCATCATTCCGGCCAGTGGTTCGAAGGCGAAGGTGAAAGGGAGCAGCAGCGCCACTCCGACCGTCGCCGAGATGCCGGGTAGTGCACCGACGACCACGCCGATGAGCACACCCAGGACGAGCATGAACAGGACCTGCACGTCGGCGATGGCGCCGAAACCTTCTATCCAGTTACTCATGGCATGATCCCCTCGATGATGCCGTCGGGCAGGTAGACACCCAGGGCGGCGGTGAACAGGTAGTAGACGACGACGACGGCGACGGCGACCGGCACGAGCACCAGTCGCAGCGGGCTACGGATACCCATGATCAGCAGGCCGACGACCATGAAGACCAGGGTGGAGAGCATGAAGCCCAGCGGTGTCATCGCGTAGGTGTAGGCGATGCCGGCGACCACGATGAGCACCGTGCGCAGCCGGGCGCCCTTCTCCGGCAGGAAGGTGTTCTTCTCCGCGTTGAACAGCAGGAGCACACCGAGTCCGGCGAGGGCGAAGCCGATGAGGCGGGGGAGTGCGGCGGTGCCCGGGTCCTCCGGCTGCCCCGGTTCAGGGAAGCCGGCGGCCAGGACGAGCAGGGCGACGCCGAGCAGCAGGATGATCACCGCGATGATGCGGTCACCCAGGAGTGAGCCCTGCGCTTGTGTCTGGGGTTGTGTCTGTGTGTCGGTCATCATTCCGCTCCCAGTCCTGCATCGGAGACGACGGTCTCGTAGCGGTCGTATTCCTCAGAGAGGAAATCGTCGAAGCCGGCTGCGTCCTTGTACTCCTGGGTGAAGCCCAGGTTGTCCATGTAGTTGGCGAAGCCCTCGCTCTGGCGCGCCTCGTTGAAGCACCTGTTGAGTTCCTCGACGTCCTCGTCCGGGGTGCCGGACGGGGCGAACAGGCCGAGGATGGCGTAGCTCGTCCAGTCCACGCCGGCCTCCTCCACGGTGGGGACGCCGGGAAGCAGGTCGTCGAGGCGCTTGTCGCCGGCGATCGCCAGGGCACGTAGCTGGTTCGACTCGACGTAGGGCGCGATCTCCGCGGCGCCGACGGCGACGGCGCGGGTCTCGTGCCCCATGACCGCCTGCAGGGCGCCGGCGGCGCCGCCGTAGGGGACGTTGCGGATGTTGGGTTGCTCGGCCGCCTGGGCGAGCCCGGCGAAGCCCATGTGGTAGATCGAACCGGTGCCGGAGCTGGCCATCGTGACGTCCTCGTCGGTGGTCAGCAGTTCGTCGACGTCCTCGATGTCGGAGTCCGGCGGCACACCGTAGGCGACGGGCTGTTCGCTGTACTGCATGATGCCGCGGACGTCGTCCGGCCCGATCTCGGACACCCCGAGGTGGGGAAGGATCGAGAGTTCGATGGTCGCCACACCGATGGTGTTGCCGTCCGGGGCGGAGGAGGCGACGGACTGGAAGCCGACCGTGCCGGAACCGCCGGACTCGTTGCGGATGATCACGTCGCGTCCGCAGGTCTGCTGGGCGTAGATGGCGAGCTGGCGGGCGGTGCCGTCGGCGGAGCCGCCCGGGTCGAAGGGGACGACCAGGTTCAGGGGTGCACCGCCGGACGAGGAGCCCTCCGACTCCTCGTCGGTGCCGCAGGAGGTCAGTGCGAGGGCACCGACCAGGGTGAGTGCGGCGACGGCGCGTCCTGCCCTACGGGTGGTTCCTGGTCTCGGTCGTGTTGGGATCTGTCCACTCATGCATGGTCCTCGGGTCTCAACGTCGGTCGCGAGCGAGTGTTCACTGTGCGAACTCTCGTTCGCTTTACGACTAAAACTTACCCGATGGAAAGTGTTCTGCACAACATCGCCGGTTAAATTGGAGGTCAGTCACTTCCCTCGCGCTCGACGACGAGGATCCGGGCCTCCGGGGCGGGGTGGGCGACATGGGCGTCGCCGACCTCGACACAGCACAGCGAACCCGGGGTGAGGTGCTCGACACGCTCCTCACCGTCCACGGTGTAGTGCATGTCCACCGCACCGTCGAGGACGACGAAGATCTCCGGGCCGTCGTTGACGTGCCACTTGTACGGTTCGTCGGTCCAGTGCAGCCTGGCGGTCGCGGTCTCGAACACCCCGAGGTCGAGGGCGCCCCACGGGCGCTCGGCGGTGAACTCGCTGGCGTTGATGAATCTCATGTGTTGCTCCGTGTTCTTGTCCGGGTTCTTGTCAGGGGTGGACGTGGACGGTCGTCCCGCCGAGTACCCGCCCGTTGACCTGCACCTCGATACGGTGCGGACCGGGGTGGATCGTGCGGATCGACACGTGGGCGAAGGCGTGCCGGCGGCTGAACTGCACGGCCTGACCCGGCGGGAGGTCGCGCACGGTCAACTTGAACACCTTGCCCGCCTTCGGCCCGCGCGCCCCCTGGTAGTGCACCACGTAGTCCACGGCCGCCCGTGTCGGCGCCGTCGCGGCGTCCGCACGCAGGGTGAAGGACAACGTCGTCGCCTCGCCGATGGCGATCGTCGACGGGGAGCAGGACAGCTCCAGGAGCTCGACCGGGGCATCCGGGTCGAAACCGAGGATCGCCAGGGCGCGCGGATCGCCGCGTTTGATCAGTGTGCGCAGGCTGTGCCGCACCACGAAGTCGCCCTGGGTCGACGCCTCCGCCCACCGGCGGGCCGTCTCCAACGCGAGCTCAGGATGGTCCTTGGCGATGTCGTTGAGGTGGTTGGCCACCGAGCGCCGGACGTATAGGGAGCCGTCGTTGACCAGGCCCTCCAGCAGCTCCAGCGCGTCGGACGGGTCGGCGATGAAGCGGGGGAGACGCCCCGACCAGGGCAGACGCGGGCGTGTCCCCTCCGAGACCAGGCGTCGGACGTGCTCGTCCGGGCTGTCGACCCAGGTGCGTAGGTGCGCCATGGTGGTCTCGTAGTGGTTCAGGATGAACGGGCGGATCGCGAACTCCGCGGTGTGGTGCGAGGTGAGGTCGGCCAGCAGCGGCAGGGCCACGTCCGGCCGGTCCGCCATCGCCACGGCGACGTAGTCGTTCACCGGCATCCCCGCCCATTCCGGCAACGCCGTCGCGGTGCCGTCCTGGCCGCCGGCGCGCAGGACGCGGCGGACGACGTCTGCGGCGCCCTCGGCGTCCTGCGCGTTGTCTTTGTCGTCGCCGGACGCCGGCAGCGTCGCCGCGAGCGCGGCGGCGATCTGCGCGCTCCGCGCCTTGAGCTCCAGGTCAGCAAGGCCCGAGAGCGCCAGGTTCTCGAAGGCCGCGCGGTCGAAGGTGGGGGATGCCGCGGCGAAGGCGGCCCCGATGCCCGTGACGAGCTCCGGTGACAGGTAGTCCTTGAACGCTGACTTCTGGGGCTTGTCGTTCTGCTCGTCCGTCATAGGCGACAGTTTGCCATGGGCGTGTCAGCCGCTGTTCCCTCCGGCTCCACCATCTGGCAGGGATCCACAAGACCCATCGACGGATGGGTAGCGGACAGTAGGTGAGCGCGATATAGTCGTGATATCACATGATAGTAGGAGGTGGCGGTGATGAGTGACCTGTTGATTCGGAACGTCGACGACGATGACATTCGGGCGATCGATCGTCAGGCCGCGCGGCTCGGGGTGTCGCGTAGCGAATTCCTTCGCCAGGAAGCTCGGAGGATTGCGCAGCAGGCTGCCGCAGCAGAATCCGGACCGCTGACGAGAGAAGACCTGAACCGTGCCGCAGACCTGGTGGAGGATATTCTCGATGACGAGGTCATGGCTCGGGCATGGGGGTGAGCGAGCGGTGGTTGATCGACAAGTCTGCCTACGCCCGGCTCGGGGTGTCGGATGATGCCGACGTGTGGCTTCGCCGCATCGAACGGGGACTGGTTGGCGCCGCGACCGTGACGGTGCTTGAACTCGGGTACTCGGCTCGCTCCGGGGAAGACTGGCACACGATCACGGCGATGCCGCCAGTATCGATGCTGATTCCCGAGCCGATGACCCCGGGGATTGAAAAGCGGGCGGTAGCGGTCCAGGGGCTCCTCGCCGGCCGTGGGCATCACCGTGCAGTGAAGGTCCCGGATTTCATGATCGCTGCGGTGGCCGAGTTGAAAGGCTATACCGTGCTGCATGTCGACAAGGACTTCGAGTTGATCGCGGACGCTACTGGACAACGGGTAGAGAGGCTGCGAGGGGATTTCTAGATCAACGGGGTTCGTCGGGGACCGTATGTCGTGCACGGCTCGTGCCGGCACCGTCCGGGCGGTAATGCGCCACGCAGCACCCACAACGTAAGGTTTGTAGGCATGCCTAACACTGATGCCGACCCCGGGGAGCGGGACGACTACATCGAGGTGTGGAACGACCTCGTCTCCACCCGCGACCTGACCTGGTCACTGGTTATCTGCGGGGTCACCACCGCCCTCGCGCTGCTGGTCGCCACGCTGCTGTCGTCCAGCGAGTTCTTCTGGGGCCTCGGCGGCGCCGTCGTCGGCTTCGCGGTCTGCGTGGCGCTGTTCACGCCGAAACGCGTCGTGCGCATCACCGAGGGGACCGACGGAGCAGGCGCAGAAACCCAGGCAGGTGACCCGACCTGATGGACGCGACCCTGATGCTCCCCATGCTGCTCGCCGCCATCGCGGCGATCCTGCTCTACACCTTCATCGGCTTCATCCCCGGCACCGACGAGACCAGCGTGCTCGTGCCGGTCACCCTCGCCCTGGCGCTGGCCGGCGTGGACCCGGCGGTGCTGCTGACCTTCTTCATCGCCGCGATCGTCACGCTCAACCTCACCAACGCCATACCCACCGCCCTGGTCGGTCTGCCCGGAGGGGTGCTCTCGGCACCGATGATGGAGCACTCGCTCTACCTCAAGTCCCAGGGCAGGGCGGCGGAGACGATCAAGAAGATGGCCGCGGGCAGCGCGATCGGCACGATCATCGCCATCCCGGTCAGCCTTGCCATCGCCACCGCCATCGCCCCCTACGCCGACACTCTGCGCGAGTACGGCAACCTGCTCTTCGTCGGCGGCGCGGTGCTGCTCGCCCTGCTCGGCGCGAACCGGCTGCTGTCGCTGATCTCGATCATCCCGATGTCCCTGCTGTTCCAGGGGCTTCTCTCGCTCTACCGGGACCAGGGGGTTATCCCGGAGGACGGCAACATCTCGGTCTCCTTTTTCCTGGGCATCACCATCGGCCCCCTGCTGGTCTCGGTGCTGGGGCTGCTCAACCGGAGCCACCGGGAGAACCTGCCGGGCCGGCCCGCCACACAGGTGGACATCTCGCGCAAGAGCCTGCGCGGCCAGTCGCTGAAACCCAACAGGATCCTCACCCGCGACGAGACCGCCCGCACCGGCCTGTGGTCGCTGGTCTCCACCCCGTTGTTCTTCCTCAGCCCCGTCGGGCTCACGTTCCTGCTCGGGGAGGGCGCGGCTAG
>JAKDIS010000179.1 GCA_030450335.1 Corynebacterium sp.
CCCCACCCCTGGGGAGAACTACTCCCCCAACACGCTGCGGTCGCGGGCGTCCAGGCCGCCGTCCTGCCCCAGGGCGTCGATCAGTTCGGGACGCACCGCCGCGGTCCTGCTCAACGCCTGGTCGCGGCGCCACCGGTCCACCTTCGCGTGGTCGCCGGACAGCAGCACGTCCGGCACCTCCAGGTCCCGCCACACCCGCGGTTTGGTGTAGCTCGGCCCCTCCAGCAGGCCGTCCTGGAAGGAGTCCTCCTCATGACTGCGCCGGTTGCCCAGCACCCCGGGGATCAGGCGCACCACGGCCTCGGCCATCACCAGCACGGCGACCTCGCCGCCGATGAGCACGTAGTCGCCGAGGGACACCTCCTCGACGCGGTAGCGGTTGGCCGCGTCGTCGAAGACGCGCTGGTCGATGCCCTCGTAGCGTCCGCAGGCGAAGACCAGCCGGTCCTCGGACGCCCAGCGCTCGGCGGTCTGCTGGGTGAACGGCGCACCCGCCGGGGTGGGCACCACCAGCACGGGCCGGTCATCGGACGCCCCTGCGGCCGTCGCAGCGGCCGTCTGGGTTGCGGGGGCGGAGGGCGCCGCGGCGTCCGGCGCCGTTCCGGGTACGTGGGCCTGCGCGCTGCGCAGGCTCTCACCGACGGCGGCGGGGCCGGTGAGGGCGGCGACGTCGTCCAACGCCGGGCCCCACACCGTGGGTTTCATGACCATGCCGGGGCCGCCGCCGTAGGGGGTGTCGTCGACGGCCTTGTGCACGTCGTGGGTCCAGGCGCGCAGGTCGTGGACGCCGACCTCGAGGATCCCACGCTCGATCGCCCGCCCCAGCAAGGCATGCCGCAGCGGGTCGAGGTACTCCGGGAAGATGGTGACGACGTCCAGGCGCATGGGGGTTGATCCTACCCGAGCTCCAGCAGGCCCTCCGGCGGGGTCAGCACCAGCGCCCCGTTGTCCAGGTCCACGATCGGCACGATGGCGTGCCGGAAGGGCACCAGGATCGTCGACCCCGCGGTCGACAGGGACGACTCGGCGTCGACGTCGACCTCCAGCAGTGTGCCGGCGGGCCCGTGGACGACACCGCTGACCTCGCCGATGTCGACGGGCTCGGGCTCCACGCCGTCGTAGGCGCGGGCGTTGGCGGTGTCCTCGTCGACCTGGCCGCAGTCGAGCACGCGCAGGCCCACGAGCTGGTGGTCGTAGTAGCCGTCGTCCCCCTCGTCGAGCACCGGATCGCCGAAGAAGCGCAGACCGCGCAGGGTCTCGGCCTCGGTGCGGTCGGCGACCTCGGCGACGGTGACCAGGAGCCGCCCCTGGTGCGGACGCGCCGCGGTGACGGTGAGCGTGCGCTCCACCCCGCGGTTGCGTCCGGTGAGGACGGCGCCGACGGCGAAGCGTCCCCCCGGGTCGTCCGTGGTCGCGTCGACCACGAGTTCCCCGCGCACGCCGTGCGGCTTGATGACCCGTCCGATCTGGAGCTGTTCAGTGCCTGACATGGAGGTCAGGATACCGTACCTGCCCCGCCTAACGGGTGCCGGCGGGTGCCGGCCAGATCATCGACTAGATGATCCCCTGTGCGGCCATCGCGTCGGCGACCTTGCGGAAGCCGGCGATGTTCGCGCCCACCACGTAGTCACCCTCCGTGCCGTACTCCTCGGCGGTCTTCGCCGTGGTGCGGAAGATGTTGCCCATGATGTCGCGCAGACGCTTGTCCGTGTAGTCGAAGGACCAGGAGTCACGCGAGGCGTTCTGCTGCATCTCCAGGGCGGACGTCGCCACACCGCCGGCGTTGGCGGCCTTGCCCGGGGCGAAGTCGATCTTGCGCTTGGAGAAGACCTGCACCGCATCGTGGGTGCAGGGCATGTTCGCACCCTCGGCGACGTACTTCACGCCGTTGTCGGCGAGCAGCTCGGCGGAGGCGCCGTCCAGCTCGTTCTGCGTGGCGCACGGCAGCGCCACGTCCGCCTCGACCTCCCAGACGTTGCCGCCCTTGTGGAAGGACGCGCCCTTGGCCTCCTTGGCGTAGTCGGCCACGCGCAGGCGACGGACCTCCTTGATGTCCTTGAGCAGCTCGACGTCCACGCCGTCCGGGGTGGAGACGTAGCCCGAGGAGTCGGAGAAGGCGACCACGTTGGCGCCGAGCTCCTGTGCCTTCTCGATGGCGTAGATCGCCACGTTGCCCGAGCCGGACACGATGACCTGGGCGTTGTGGAGACGCTCGCCGCGGGCGGCCATCATCTCCTGGGTGAAGTACACCGCGCCGTAGCCGGTGGCCTCGGTACGCACCAGCGAACCACCCCACTGCAGGCCCTTGCCGGTCAGGGTGCCGGACTCGTGGCGGCCGGCCATACGACGGTACTGGCCGAAGAGGTAGCCGATCTCGCGGCCACCGACTCCGATGTCGCCGGCGGGCACGTCGATCTTGTCGCCGATGTGGCGGCCGAGCTCGGTCATGAACGACTGGCAGAACCGCATGATCTCCAGGTCGCTGCGACCCTTGGGATCGAAGTCGGAGCCGCCCTTGCCGCCGCCGATGGGCAGGCCGGTCAGCGAGTTCTTGAAGATCTGCTCGAAGCCGAGGAACTTGATGATGCCCAGGTTCACCGACGGGTGGAAACGCAGCCCACCCTTGTACGGCCCGAGCACGGAGTTGAACTGCACGCGGAAGCCACGGTTGACGTGGACGTTGCCCTGGTCGTCGACCCACGGGACCCGGAAGATGATCTGGCGCTCCGGCTCGGTCAGCCGCTGGATCAGGCCCATGTCCGCGTAGTGGGGGTCCTTACGCAGAACGTGGGTCAGGCTGTCGAGAACCTCGGAGACCGCCTGGTGGAACTCCGGCTCACCTGCGTTGCGCTGGAGGATCTGCTCGTAATAGGTCTTGACTGTGGCATCGACGTCCATCGTGCTCCCTTCGGTGAAATCTTCTTTACCTGGGATATTTTACCTGCCGGACACAGTCGATTTAACAACCTCGCCACACAAGTGACCCATGACACACATTCTGACCTGGTTTGTTTCGTCCACGGCCAGCGCAGGAAATGGTGGCGAAACATTGGAGAAACCTGCTGCGGACGCTCCCCGGGCGCCCTGCCCACCCCCGTGCCCCACCCCTGTC
>JAKDIS010000072.1 GCA_030450335.1 Corynebacterium sp.
GCCACGGTGAGTGGGGTGGGCCCGTCGTGCACCACGGCGACCAGGCCGCCGCCCAGGGGGACGCTCAGCGGGGCGGTGGGGTCGAAGGGGTCGAAAGGGTCGTGCCCGGTGGTGGTGACGGTGTGGAGGTGGAGTTTCCGGCTCATACCGGTAGAGGGACTCCTAGAACGGCGCGGAGGTTCCCTTCACCTCGTCGAGATCCGGGCGCCGCGGCTTGCCCAGCGCGGAGAGGAACTCGTCGAAGCTCCACAGGGAGATCTCCTGGCCCTTGTCCTTGAGCTCGCGGGCGCGCTTCTCCTTGCTGGTCACCGAGCCCCACTCGCCGATGACCAGCAGTGTGGTCTTCTTGGTGACGTTCTTTCCGACCGTCCCGCCGGCCGCGGCGATCATGTCCCACACCTCACCCTTCTCGTAGGGGGCGAAGTCGCCGGTGACGGTCACGTTCTGGCCGAAGACGGGGCCGTTGGCGTCCGCTGAGGCATTCGCCTCCGGGACGGTGTCCGGGGTGGCGACGCGCTTCCACGTCTGCTGCGGGGCGGAAGAACTTGTCGAGCTCGTCGAGGCCGGCTTCCCGGCGGAGGTCTCGGCCGGTTTCTCGGCCGGCTTCTCCACCGGCTCGGCGGGCGTCTCGGGCACGGTCTCCAGGGGCTGGCCCGACTGCAGGTTCGTCAGCAGCTGGTGCACCGTGGCGAACTCCTCCTGCTGCCCGGGGGCGAAGACCACCACGTCGGACGCCCCGCGCGTCGCGGGGAAACCGCGCACCGGCCGCAGCGCGGCGTTCGCCGGCGCGGTCGCCAGCGAGAACTGGATCCAGCCGGGGGAACTCGCCGTCGGAGCGTGGTGGTACCAGCCGCGCAGGTCCGCCGGAGCCACGGTCAACTCGGCGAGTTCGGGCGGCAGCAGGGTCTGGCCCATCGGTGTCCTGCGGACGCGGACCCCGTCGCCGTCGACCGTGACGTCCGCCCCGTGTGCGGTGACCGTGTGCGCTGCTGCCGTGGTGCTCATGGCGTCCGATCCTAGTTGGCGACGCCGTCGAGGACGAGGTCGACCCCGGAGAGTACCTGCGACACCGGACGGGGCGAACCGCCTGCGGCCTCGGCGGTCTGCAGGTCCGTCGCCGCACCCAGCAGGTAGCGCGACAGCACCCAGCCGGTCAGCTCACAGTCCTGTGCCGGGGAACCCTGCAGTGCGGCGGCGAGGGTGTCGGCGGGGTCGTGGGCGGTGGTGCCCGCCGCCAGGGCGGCGGCGACGACCTCGGCGCCGTCGCGTACCGCCAGCAACCCTTCGAGCACACCCGCCGCGGCGGCGTAGGTGCGCGGACGCCAGCCGGACGTCGCAGCGTCCTCCCCGGCGTCCTGCGGCTGTTCGGTGCCCAGCAGGATCCGCTCCGCGATCCCGCCGAGCAACTCCTGCTTGCTGGGGTAGTGCCAGTACAGGGCACCGGGGGCGACCTCGAGGGTCTTGGCCAGTCGCCTCATCGTGAGGTCCCCGAGGCCGTACTCGGAGAGGATGTCGAAGGCGGCGGCGTGGATTCGGTCGCGGTTGAGCTGCACCCCACCCAGTGTAACGATCCGGTGTGATGATCCGGGGGAGTGCGGCTAACGTTCCGGTGACGGGCGACGTTGTAGGGTCGTAGCTGTAGTACGAGTGCGAGAAGGGAACCTTTCATGTCACCACGGGTGTCTGGCCGCCGGCCGGGAATCACCAGGGCGGTCCTCACCGGCGCCGTCGCCGTAACACTGGCGACGACGCTGGGCCTGTCCGCCTGCGGCTCGGACGACGATGCCGACGAGGCGTCAACCAGCGCGTCCGGCACGGCCAGCAGTTCGTCGAGCGCCACGAGCTCCAGCAGCGCCGCGGCCTCCTCCGAGAACCCTGAGGGGTCCGAGAGCGCCGAGGACGCCGGGGCCGAGGGCTCCGAGGACGCAGGTGCCGGGAACCAGGACGGCACCGAGCCCGCCCCGGAGGACAACCAGGACGGCGTGAACGCCCAGGGCGGCGGCAACAACGCCGCCGGTGCCCCCGCAGGTCAGGACGACGCCGCGCAGATCACCGCCGTGGCCCGGGGCCTCGGCGAGGACAAGCCCTGGGGCGAGTACCAGCGCATGGTCGTCGACACCTCGTGTGCGGCGGACCTGGAGCAGGTCGGTGGACGTGACGCCATCCTGCAGGACCTGGAGCGGCAGTCGGAGAACACCCTGGCCAGCAAGGTGATGTCCGACCAGGGCACGAGCCTGCCCGTCGTCCACGGGGTCAACGACATCCAGGTCAACGGTGACCGCGCCACCGCCAACGTCGACGCGGAGATGGCGGGCCAGCGCCAGACCTCACCCGCGGTCTACGTCCGCGAAGACGGGCAGTGGAAGACCTGCAGCACCGCATGACGTCATCCCGTCGAACACTGATCGGACAGTCGGCGAAGACCCTCACGGTCTTCCTGGCTGTCTTCAGCATTTCCGGACTTCTGTGGGGATGGTGGCGTCCCGCGGTCACCGCGGTGATCACCGACACCGGCGCGGCCGAGGTCGACCCGGCGACGTCCGGTGCCCCGTTCCTCTCCTTCGCCGTCTTCGCCGCGGCGACCGGCCTGCTCGGCGCACTGCTGGCCGGCTGGTCGTTCTGGCGCTCGCCCCGGCTGCGCGGCCCGGTGATGATGATCGCCGTGATCGTGCTCGCCTTCCTCGGCGCCGGGGTGTTCCTGCTCTTCGGCAACTGGCTGGCAGAGACCCTGCACGGCACGGAGATCACCGCCGGACTCGCCGACAGCCTCAGCCCGGGTCAGGACTTCACCATCGTGTCCCGGGTCACCGGGGCGGCCGGGTTCCTCGCCGCACCGGCGGCAGCGGCGGTCGTCTACTGGACGTGCTCGCTGTTCGCCCCGGACACCGCCTTCGAGCGGTAGGGCAGGTCAGCTGACGTCAGCTCTCGCGCAGCTGCCGTAGCTGGCGGTAGGCCTGCCAGACGGACCCCTCGTCGCCGGCATCCTGCAGGTCATATTGCGGGTCATCGTCCGGGTCAGCCTCCCCGAACCCGTCGTCCTCGACGCCGGTCTCCTCCGGCACCATCAGGAGCTCTCCGTGGGCGCGGTCCAGGGCCACGTCGCAGGAGGAGTTCTGGCCGAGTTCCAGGTGCAGCGACGCCGCGGCGACCCAGTTCATCGCCGCACTGCTGTGGTCCCGGGCGTCGGTGAAGGACCGGGCGGCACGCGTGGCGTACTCCAGGGCGAGGTCCTCGCGGCCGGCGTCCTCCCAGATCGCCGACATGTCCTCGTTCCAGTCACCCAGGTGCCAGGAGAACATCGGGTCGTCGGCGAGCCCGTCGGAGCCCTCCAGTATCCGGCGGGAGCGTTCCATCATCTCCACGGCGCGTGAGGTGTCACCGACGTTGAGGTGCTCGCGGGCGGCGGTACGCAGCGCCTGCGCCGCGGCCAACGGGCGGTCGAGTTCGCGGTAGAGCGTGCAGCTGCGCTCCAGCAGGTTCGCGGTCACCACGTGCTGCCCCGAGGTCGAGGCGGCAACGCACGCCATGGTGAGACAGGCCAGGGTGCGTTCGGTGTCGGGGGAGAACATCGACCAGTCGGCCGTCGCCACGGCCAGGGCGAGTCCCTCCTCCAGGTTGCCCACGCCGATCGCGGCGCGGGCGCGCACGGCACGCAGGTTCAGCACGGCGGGGGAGACCGGTGCCCCGGCGGCAGCCTCGTCGACGCGCACGGCCAGGTCGTGGGCGGCGGCGTAGTCGCCGTCGGCGTTGAGCAGCTGGCAGGCCTGCTCCGCCCGGTGCATGCCCTCCAGGGGCGCGCCGAGCTCCAGGGCGATCTCGGCGCACTGGCGCCAGTGCTCCAGGACCGTGTCGTTGTCGTCCTCGGTGAGGGCGAAGTAGCCGAGCAGGTCGTGGGCCTCGTAGCGGGTGGTGGGCGAGTCGGACGCCAGCATCGTGGTGGCCACGGCGACGGCGGCCTCCACCTCGCCTTCGGCGTGCAGCTGCTGGGCGCGGGTGAGCTCGCGGTCGCCGGCCGAGGCGCCGTTGACGGTGAAACGGTCGGCGAGTTCGCGGAACACCGGGCGCAGTGGCGCGGTCTCCGGCGTCGCCAGCGACGTCGCGCAGGTCAGCCCACCCATCGCGGCCAACGACAGGCACGTGGCCTGGTGGCGCGGCAGGGTGGCCCCGGTGATCGAGGCGTCCTCCCCGAGGGTGGGTCCGTCGGCGTCGGGACGAAAGGCGAGGATCGAGGCGTGCAGGTCGTCGAGCAGGCGGGCGGCCGGCGGCAGGTCGGCCAGGTCCACCCCGTCGGACTCCACGACCATCGCCACCAGGCACAACGCGGAGTCGGCGAGGACGGAGGAGGCGTCGTCACCGGTCTCGCGGGCCAGGCGCCGCCACTGCATGACCGCCTCGGCGGACTCCTCGTGCAGCTCCAGGCGGTCGGCGACGGCGGCGCGCAGGACGTGGAACTCGGTGCGCAGGTGCGCCGGGGCGTCCTGCGGCAGGTCTGTCGCAGGATCGGCGAGCCAGTGGCGGGTGCCGAACTGGCTCGTGAGACGCCAGCTGGTGGCGTGGTCGCCGGCGGACGTGGCGGCGACGGACGCCTGCAGCAGGTCGACGAGCGGTAGCGGGTGTGAGGACACCGGCGGTGACCCTCCGTCCTTTCCTCGGTGCGGTAACGGGCTAGAATCACAACACGTTACCCGTTCACCGACCCTGGAGACGATCCCACGCCATGCTCTCGCGCCTGGACCTGAGGGGCCAGACCCCCTCCACCGCCGAACTCCGTCGAATCCTGCCGCGCGGCGGCACCGACATCGACCATGTTCTCCCCGCGGTGACACCGGTGGTCGAGGCAGTCCGCGACCGCGGAGCCGAGGCCGCCCTGGAGTACGGGGAGACCTTCGACCACGTCCGACCGCCGTCGGTGCGCGTGCCGGAGGACGTCATCGCCGCCGCCCTGCGCGACCTCGACCCGAAGGTCACCGACGCCCTGCGAGAGGCCGTCCGGCGCGTGCGCGCCTTCCACGGCGCCCAGAAGCCGCAGGACGCCTCGGTCGAGGTCGCCCCCGGCGGCGTGGTCTCCGAACGCTGGATCCCGGTCAACCGCGTCGGGCTCTACGTGCCCGGCGGCAACGCCGTGTACCCGTCCTCGGTGATCATGAACGTCGTGCCAGCCCAGGAGGCCGGCGTCGGCAGCCTCGTGGTGTCCTCACCGCCGCAGGCCGACTTCGGCGGCTGGCCGCACCCCACCGTGCTCGCCGCCTGTGCGCTGCTCGGTGTGGACGAGGTGTGGGCCGTCGGCGGTGGCCAGGCAGTCGCCCTGATGGCCTACGGTGATGCAACCGATCCGGATCTCGAGCCGGTCGACATGATCACCGGGCCCGGCAACATCTTCGTCACCGCCGCCAAGCGGCTGTGCCGCTCGGTGGTCGGCATCGACTCCGAGGCCGGACCCACCGAGATCGCCGTTCTTGCCGACTCCACCGCCGACCCCGTCGCCGTGGCCTACGACCTCATCAGCCAGGCCGAGCACGACGTGATGGCAGCCTCCGTGCTGATCACCGACTCCGTGGAACTGGCCGACGCCGTGGACCGCGAGATCGAGGCCCGCTACCAGGTCACCCTCAACGCCGACCGGGTCGCCGAGGCGCTGACCGGCGAGCAGTCCGGCATCATCCTCACCGACAGCCTCGACGAGTCCGTCCGTGTGGCCGACGCCTACGCGGCCGAGCACCTGGAGGTCCAGACCTCCGACTCCGCGGCCGTGGCCGCCCGGATCACCAACGCCGGGGCCGTGTTCGTGGGCCACTACGCGCCGGTGCCGCTCGGCGACTACGCCGCCGGGTCCAACCACGTGCTGCCCACCTCCGGCACCGCCCGGCACTCCTCGGGCCTGTCGACCCACACCTTCCTCAAGCACGTCGACGTGATCAGCTACGACCGTGGCGCGCTCAAGGAGGTCGCCGACACGGTGACCGCCCTGGCCGACGCCGAGCAGCTGCCCGCCCACGGTGAGGCCGTGCGTGCGAGGTTCGAGAGCGAGGAACGTTAGATGACTGACAACGCCGCCCCGATCACCCTGTCCGACCTGCCGCTGCGGCCTGAACTGCAGGGCAAGTCCGCCTACGGTGCCCCGCAGCTCAGCGTGACCAACCAGCTCAACACCAACGAGAACCCGTACCCGCCCAGCGAGGGCCTCGTCGAGGACCTCGTCGCCGAGGTCCGCCGCCTGGCGTCCACCCTCAACCGCTACCCGGAACGCGACAGCGTGGAGCTGCGCCGGGAGCTGGCGTCCTACGTGACCCGGCAGACCGGCGTCACGGTCGGGGTGGACAACGTGTGGGCCGCCAACGGGTCCAACGAGATCCTCCAGCAACTGCTGCAGGCCTTCGGCGGACCCGGGCGCAGCGTGCTCGGGTTCACCCCGAGCTACTCGATGCACCCGATCCTCGCCGCCGGCACGCAGACCGAGTTCCTCGAGCTGCCGCGCAGCGCGGTGGACTTCGGCATCGACGTCGACGCCGCGGTGCGCACCATCGAGGAGAACCGTCCCGACATCGTCTTCGTCACCACGCCGAACAACCCCACCGGCGGGGTCACCAGCGTGGCCGACCTGCGCCGCATCCTGGACGCCGCGCCCGGCATCGTCATCGTCGACGAGGCCTACGCGGAGTTCTCCGCCGAACCCAGCGCCACCGCGCTGATCGCCGAGTACCCGTCCAGCCTGGTGGTGTCGCGCACCATGTCGAAGGCCTTCGACTTCGCCGGCGGACGCCTGGGCTACTTCGTCGCCGACCCCGCCTTCATCGAGGCGGTGATGCTGGTGCGCCTGCCGTACCACCTCTCCACGCTGTCGCAGGCGGCGGCGACCGTCGCCCTGCGCCACAGCGACGAGACCCTGGCCACCGTCGACGCCCTGCGTGGCGAACGCGACCGGGTCGTCGCCGCACTCGTGGAACTGGGTTACGGTGTGGTGCCCAGCGAGTCCAACTTCATCTTCTTCACGCTGCCCGGTACCGGCTCCGGCACCAGTTCCTCGGCCCACGACGTCTGGCAGCGCTTCCTCGACCGCGACGTGCTGATCCGCGACGTCGGGGTCCCCGGCCACCTGAGGATGACGGTCGGGCTCCCGCAGGAGAACGACGCCTTCCTCGCCGCCGCCGCAACGATCATCGGAGATTTCACGTGAGAACCAGCCGCATCGAACGCACCACGAAGGAGTCCTCGATCACCGTCGAGATCAACCTCGACGGGACCGGGACGACCGACATCGCCACCGGCCTGCCCTTCTTCGACCACATGCTCACCGCCTTCGGCTCCCACGGGTGCTTCGACCTGACCGTGCACGCCGACGGCGACACCGAGGTCGACGCCCACCACACCGTCGAGGACACCGCCATCGTGCTCGGCCAGGCGATCAACGAGGCCCTCGGCGACAAGAAGGGCATCCGCCGCTTCGCCGACTCCCACATCCCCATGGACGAGACCCTCGCGCACGCGGTGGTGGACGTCTCCGGGCGCCCCTACTTCGTGGGCACCGGTGAACCGGAGACCATGCTGACCACCGTGATCGGCGGGCACTACGCCACCGTGATCAACGAGCACTTCTTCGAGACGCTGGCCTTCAACGCCCGCATCGCCCTGCACGTGCGCTGCCTCTACGGCCGCGACCCGCACCACATCACCGAGGCGGAGTACAAGGCGGTCGCCCGGGCGCTGCGCGCGGCGGTCGAGCCGGACCCGCGGGTGACGGGGGTGCCGTCCACCAAGGGCACGCTGTGAGCGTTCTGAAGGTCAGGGGCGTGCCCCTGATGCTGCTGAGCGTGTTCTGCGCCTTCCTCGGCTGGTCGATGCTGCTGCCGGTCATCCCGGTGGCCATGCTCGACGCCGGATACGGCGACTCGCTGGCGGGCCTGTCCACCGGCATCTTCATGGCGGCGACGGTGATCACCCAGGTCTTCGTGCCGCGCCTGCTGCGCCGGTGGGGCTACGTCCCGGTGATGTTCTGCGGTGCGGTGCTGCTGGGCGTTCCGTCGGCGCTCTACCTCATCGACGCCGGGTCCTGGCTGGTGCTCGCGGTCTCCGCGGTGCGCGGCGTGGGCTTCGGCGCGGTCACCGTGGCGCAGTCGGCGCTGCTCGCCGAACTCGTGCCGGCGCAGCAGCTCGGCCGGGCGAACGCCTTCTTCGGCGCCTCGATCGGCGTCGGCGAGATCATCGGATTCACCGTCGGCCTGCCGCTCTACACCGCCGCCGGCGACGTGGTCTTCCTCGTCGCCGTGGCGTGCGGGGTGGTCGGCGGTGCCGGTGCACTCGGCATCCCGTCGCTGCGCGCGGCGAGCGTGCGGAAGGACGCTGCGGCGTCCGATGCGTCCTCGGCGTCTGATGCGTCTGATGCGCCGGCCACCGTGCGCGCCCCGCTGTGGAAGCTCGTGCTGGTGCCGATCGTGGGACTGTGCACCGGGGCGATGGGCTTCGGCGCCTTCTCCACCTTCACCGCCCCCGCCGTGGGCGGGATCGACGCCTCGGCGGCCGCCACCCTGGCCGGCGTCACGCTGGCCGTGATCGGCGCCGGCCAGATCCTGGGCCGCACCATCTCCGGCTGGTGGGCCGACCGCATGGGCGAGCCGGGACGACTGGTCGTGGCCGCCTCACTGTTCTGCGTCGGCGGCATGCTGGCGATGTCCACGCTGATCCACACCGCCCCGGTCGGGGCGGCGCTCATCGCCGGCGCCCTGGGTGCCGCGGCGGTGTTCGGCCTCGGCTTCGGTGCGATCCAGTCCGAGACCCTGCTGATGATGTTCTCTCGCATGCCCAAGGAGCGGGTGTCCGAGGCCTCGGCGATGTGGAACATCGGCTTCGACTCTGGCACGGGTGCCGGGTCCACGGTGCTGGGTGTCACGGCGACCTCCACCGGCTACGGCGGGGCCTTCCTCGTCGGCGCCGGACTGGTCGGTGTCGGCACCGCCACGCTGGCCGGCGACCGTGTGTTGGGACGCTCCCGCGTCACCGAGCACCAGAACGTCCGCACACGCCTGCGTAGCTTGCGTACCCGGGGCGGATCCTGAGACCCGCGGCCTTGTAGGATCTCTGCACATGGTGGAAAAAGCAGCTCCCACGGTCGCGCTCCTGGACTACGGTTCCGGCAACCTGCGCTCGGCGCAGCGGGCGCTGGAGCACGCCGGCGCGCAGGTCACGGTCACCGCGGACCCGGACACCGTCCTCGCCGCCGACGGTCTGCTCGTGCCGGGCGTCGGCAACTACTCGGCGTGCATGACCGGGCTGCGCGCCGTGCACGGTCCCCGGATGATCGGGGAGCGGCTCGCCGGGGGACGTCCCGTCCTGGGCATCTGCGTGGGCATGCAGGTCCTGTTCGACCGCGGGGTCGAGGGCGGCGGGCTGGACGGCAGCGGGGCCGAGGGCTGCGGCGAGTGGCCGGGCACGGTGAGCCGTCTGGAGGCGTCCGTCCTGCCGCACATGGGCTGGAACACCGTCGACGCCCCCGCCGACTCTCGGATGTTCGCCGGCGCCGCCGCCGACGAACGCTACTACTTCGTGCACTCCTACGGTGCGCGCTCCTGGGAACTGGAGACCGACGGGCACACCGTGGCACCGTCGGTGACCTGGTCCACCCACGAGGACTGCAGGTTCGTCGCCGCCGTCGAGAACGGCCCGCTGTGGGCCACCCAGTTCCACCCGGAGAAGTCCGGGGAGGCCGGAGCCCGGTTGCTGCGCAACTGGCTCGCCACCCTGTGACGTCCAGTCAGACCACCACCAGCACCCTGAACCACGCGATAGGATACTTCTCATGACCCTCACCCTGCTCCCCGCCGTCGACGTCGCCGATGGACAGGCCGTACGCCTCGTCCAGGGGGCCGCCGGCTCCGAGACCAGCTACGGTGCACCGCTGGACGCGGCCCTGGCCTGGCAGAACGCCGGTGCCGAGTGGGTCCACCTCGTGGACCTGGACGCCGCCTTCGGCAAGGGGAGCAACTTCGACCTGCTCAACGAGGTCATCGGACGGCTCGACGTGAAGGTGGAGCTCTCCGGCGGTATCCGCGACGACGCCTCCCTGGAGCGTGCCCTGTCGACCGGCTGCCGCCGGGTCAACATCGGCACCGCCGCCCTGGAGAACCCGGAGTGGTGCGAGAAGATCATCGCCGAGCACGGTGACCGGGTCGCCATCGGCCTGGACACCCGCCAGGTCGACGGCGAGTGGCGGCTGCGCGGGCGCGGCTGGGTCTCCGACGGCGGCGACCTGTGGGAGGTCCTGGAACGCCTGGACTCCCAGGGCTGCTCGCGGTTCGTGGTCACCGACGTCTCGCGTGACGGGATGCTCAACGGCCCGAACATCGACCTGCTGCGCGACGTGGCCGCCGCCACCTCCGCCCCGGTCGTCGCCTCCGGCGGAATCTCCAGCCTCGACGACATCCGCGCCCTGGCCGGCGTGGCGGACGAGGGCGTGGACTCCGCCATCGTGGGCAAGGCCCTGTACGCCAACAAGTTCACCCTCGAGGAGGCCCTCGCGGTCACCAGGGAAGAGGCCCAGGCGGTGCCCGGTGAGTGACGGCAGCGACGAGACGGTCCAGACCGACGAGATCGACACCCGCGCGCTGCTGGCCATCGCCGAGGCCGCGGTCGACGAGGCGGAGGCGACGTTCTCCGCCGCCGTCGGCGCCGAGCCCTCGGTGATGAAGAGCCCGGGCGACTTCGCCACCGAGGCCGACCTCAGCGTGGAACGCCAGCTGCGTCACCTGCTGACCAGCTACACGGGTCTGCCCGTGCACGGCGAGGAGTACGGGGTCGTGCTCCCCGGCGAACCGGTGGAGGTCAACCCGAACGACGGCATGGCCGACGACCTCGACGGGCCGCGCCGCGACAGGAGCGACAGGAAAGACAGCCCCGCGTCCCCGGAACGCGGCGAGTCGCTCAGCCGCGCCGACGCGGACAAGAACCCCGGCCTCGACGAGCTGCCCGAGACCTGCTGGGTCGTCGACCCGATCGACGGCACCGCCAACTACGCGGTGGGCAACCCGTTCTGCTGCATCCTCGTCGCCCTCGTGCACAAGGGTGAGGCCGTGGTCGCGGTCACCGAGATGCCGCTGCTCGGCCAGCGCATCACCGCGCGCAAGGGCCACGGGCTCTACGTCGACGGGCACCCCGCGCGTCCGATGCTGCCGTCGAACCCGGGCATCACGCAGATCAGCTTCGGCTCGATCCTGTCGCAGCGCCGCGGCAACCTGCCGATCTCGTACCGTCAGGACATGCTCAACGCCATCGGCCGGACGTATCCGCGCATGCGCGTCACCGGCTCGTGCGGCATCGACCTGGCGTTCACCGCCGCCGGCATCTTCGGCGGCACGGTGACGTTCAGCCCCAACCTGTGGGACAACGCCGCCGGCCTGCTGCTCGTCCGCGAGGCGGGTGGGGTGGTCACCGACTTCAACGGTGACCCGTGGCGCCCCGGTGTTTCCGGCCTGGTGGCCGGCGAGCCGGAGGTGCACTCCATCCTGCTCGACCACATCCGTTCGGTGCCGATCGGCACCGCCGCACGCAACGCCCAGGAGATCATGGACCGGGGAGGAATAAGGTGAGCATCCGATGAGTGTCGCTGTACGGGTCATCCCGTGTCTGGACGTCGACGACGGCCGCGTGGTCAAGGGGGTCAACTTCCTGAACCTGCGCGACGCCGGCGACCCCGTGGAACTCGCCGCACGCTACGACGCCGAGGGCGCAGACGAACTGACCTTCCTCGACGTGTCCGCCTCGAAGGACGGCCGTGGCACCATGCTCGACGTGGTCCGCCGCACCGCCGACCAGGTGTTCATCCCGCTCACCGTCGGTGGCGGGGTGCGCTCGGAGGAGGACGTCAACCAGCTGCTGCGCGCCGGCGCGGACAAGGTGTCGGTGAACACCTCGGCGATCAGTCGTCCCGAACTGCTCAGTGAGCTCTCCGCCCGTTTCGGCGCCCAGTGCATCGTGCTGTCCGTCGACGCGCGCCGCGTGCCCGCCGACGGGGACCCCCAGCCCAGCGGATTCGAGGTCACCACCCACGGCGGCTCGCGTTCCGCCGGCATCGACGCGGTGGAGTGGGCCGTGCGCGGCCAGGAGCTCGGTGTCGGGGAGATCCTGCTGAACTCCATGGACGCCGACGGCACCCGCGACGGCTTCGACCTCGACCTGCTCGCCCGGGTGCGCGCCGCGGTGACCATCCCGGTCATCGCCTCCGGCGGGGCAGGACGCGTCGAGGACTTCCCGCCCGCCGTGCAGGCGGGTGCCGACGCCGTGCTCGCCGCGTCCGTATTCCACTTCGGCGACATCGCCATCGGCGAGGTCAAGGACGCCATGGCGGAGCAGGGGATCGAGGTGCGCCGGTGAGCGCGCTGACCAGCAACGAGGACGTCCGGGCCGTCGGGCTCGACGCAGACGTGGCCGCACGGCTCAAGCGCGACGCGTCCGGACTGGTCGCCGCGGTCGTGCAGGAGCACGGAACCGGCGACGTCCTGATGCTCGCCTGGATGGACGACCACGCGCTGGCGCACACCCTCGCCACCCGCAAGGCGACCTACTGGTCGCGCTCCCGCGGGGAGTACTGGGTGAAGGGGGAGACCTCCGGACACACCCAGTACGTCCACGACGTGCGCCTCGACTGCGACGGCGACACCGTCCTGCTGACCGTCGACCAGACCGGCGGCGCCTGCCACACCGGGGACCACACCTGCTTCGACGCCGACCGGCTGCTCCAAACTGAAAGACCTGCAGATGACTGAGTACGACACCGCCGACCCCTACACGATCACCGACCGGGCGACCTTCCGCCGCCTGGCCGCGCGCAACCGGGTCGTCCCGGTCGCGCGCAAGGTCCTCGCCGACGGCGAGAGCGCGATGAGCGCCTACACCAAGCTCGCCGGCGGACGTCCCGGCACCTTCCTGCTGGAGTCCGCGGCACCGGGGCAGTCCTGGTCACGCCACTCCTTCATCGGCACCGGCGCGCGCTGCGCGCTGACCGCCAAGGACGGCGACGTGCACTGGATCGGCACCCCGCCGGCAGGTGTGCCGGAGGGCTCCGACCCGCTGGCGGTGATCCGGGAGAGTCTGGAGCTGCTGCACACCGACCCGGTGCCCGGACTGCCCACCCTGACCTCCGGCCTGGTGGGTTACATGGGTCACGACGTGATCCGCTACATCGAGGACATCCCCGACACCTGCACCGACGACCTGCAGGTTCCCGACATGGTGCAGCTGCTCGCCGACACCCTGGCGGTCATGGACCACCACGAGGGCACCATCTGGCTCATCGCCAACGCGGTGAACTGGGACGGTTCCGATGACCGCGTCGACGCGGCCTACGACGACGCCGTCGCGCGCGTCGACGAGATGGCGCGGCGCCTGGCGTCCGGCGAACACCTGCCCTCGGC
>JAKDIS010000005.1 GCA_030450335.1 Corynebacterium sp.
TCGAGCACTGAAAGGATGCAACATGCACAAGCACGGAACCCACGTGTCGGCCCGTACGCAGGTCACCCAGATGATCGACTCACTCAAGCCCCTGGTCAAGGCCGGAGTGCTGCGCACCGGTGGGCCGAAGGAGTCCGTCGGACTCATCGGCGCGATGGGTAACTGGGGCATGTCCCTGGCCGCCCTTGCCGAGATGGGCGCGACGTCGTTCCCCAAGCGCACCGCCCTGATCGACGACCGCGGCGCGATGAGCTTCACCCAGCTGCGCGACGACGCCCGCGCCCTGGCGCGCACCCTGCGCAGCTACACCACCGACGACGGGCAGGACGTCTCGTCGATCTCGGTCATCGCGCGCAACAGCCGCGGCCTCGTCCTGCCGCTCATCGCCGCGGCCTACCTCGGCGCCGAGGCAAAGATCCTCAACCCCGGGTCCTCGCTGTCGCAGTTGCAGGACATCGCCCGCGAGTACCCCAGCGACGTGACCTTCATCGACGCCGAGTTCGGCGAGGTGCTCGCCGAGCTCAACGCCGACAACAAGATCGCTGTCGCCGAATGGTCCGGCAGCATCCAGGACACCGAAACGCTCGAGTCGCTGATCGGTGCAGGACGCGGTGAGTACCGCCACGTCGCACTGCCACAGCGCCCCACCCAGGCGTCCACCGTCATCATGTCCTCGGGCACCCGCGGGGTGCCCAAGGCGGTCGTGCTGCCCGTCCCGCGCACCCCCAAGGTGCTCGGCAGCATCCTGGAGCGCATCCCGTTCCGCTCCGGTGACGTCATCCAGCTGTCCGTGGGCATGTTCCACGCCTGGGGCTGGCTGAACCTGCACATCTCCATGGCCACCGGCTCGACCCTGTTGACCCGCCGCTGGTTCGACGTGGACACCGAGGTCGCCGACATCACCACCCACAAGGTCACCGGCATCGTCTCCGCCGCGGTGTACCTGCGTCAGGTCCTCGCCGGCGTCAACGACGGCAACGTGGACGTCACCGGCGTACGCTACATCGTCTCCGCCGGCAACGCCATCGCCCCTGAACTCGTCGTCGAGCTCAACGAGCGCTTCGGCGACCGGACCGGCGTGGTCCACAACTTCTACGGCTCCACCGAGCACGGTCAGATCACCCTGGCCACCGCCGCCGACATGGTCACCGACCCCACCACCGCCGGACGCCCCGGCCCCGGCGTGCGCCTGGAGATCCTCGGCGACGACCTCACGCCGCTGCCGGACGGCCAGACCGGAGTGATCTACTCGTCGAACTCCATGACCTCGCTGGGCTTCCTGTCCGACAAGGACTCCGGCGACGTGGTCGACGGCATGCTCTCCACCGGTGACAAGGGCTACATCGACGCCGACGGCAAGCTCTACGTGTGCGGTCGCGCCGACGACATGGTCATCCGCGGCGGCGAGAACATCCACCTCCGCGTCATCGAGGAGTTCCTGCTCACCCTGCCTCAGATCGACGACGCCTTCGTCATCGGCCACCAGGACGACGTGGTCGCCACACTCAACGCCTTCATCGTCCTGTCCGCCGAGTCTGCTGAGGTCACCGACGACGAGCTCAACGCCGCGGTACTCGCCGGGGTCAACCAGTTCTGCTCGCTCGACAACATCGTCCGCCTCGACGACCTGCCCCGCAACGACTCCGGCAAGGTCGTCCCGCGCCTGCTGCCGCAGGTCGCCGACAAGGCCGACAACGCCTCCTAGCCAACAACGAGAACAAGGAGAACACCATGTACTACTCCAACGGCAACTACGAGGCTTTCGCCCGCCCGCGCAAGCCCGAAGGCGTCGACGACAAGCACGCCTGGATCGTCGGCACCGGCCTGGCCGGGCTGGCTGCGGCGACCTTCCTGATTCGCGACGCACAGATGCCCGGCGCCAACATCCACCTCATCGAGGAACTCCCGCTGGCCGGTGGCTCCCTCGACGGTGAAGAGCGCCCCGACATCGGTTTCATCACCCGTGGTGGTCGGGAGATGGAGAACCACTTCGAGTGCCTCTGGGACATGTACCGCTCGATCCCGTCGCTGGAGATCCCCGGTGCGTCCTACCTCGACGAGTACTACTGGCTCGACAAGGACGACCCGAACTCGTCGAACTGCCGGCTGATCCACGACCGTGGCAACCGGGTGCCCACCGACGGGGACTTCACCCTCACGGAGAACGCCCAGCTCGAGATCGTCAAGCTGGTCACCGCCTCCGAGCACACCCTCGAAGGCCGCACCATCGAGGACTACTTCTCCGAGGAGTTCTTCGCCAGCAACTTCTGGTTCTACTGGGCCACGATGTTCGCCTTCGAGAAGTGGCACTCGCTGATCGAGATGCGCCGCTACGTGATGCGTTTCATCCACCACACCGGCGGCCTGCCGGACTTCACCGCCCTGAAATTCAACCGCTACAACCAGTACGACTCCATGGTCCGGCCCATCCTGGCCTACCTGCTCGACCACGGCGTCGACGTGCGCTACGGCACCACCGTCACCGACATCGACGTCACCATCGACGGTGCAGGCGACAGCGAGAAGAAGATGGCCACCGCGCTCCACCTGGCCACCGCCGAGGGCGGGCAGACCGTGGAGCTGGGCGCCGAGGACTACGTGTTCGTCACCAACGGGTCGATCACCGAGTCCACCACCTACGGTTCACACCACACCGCGGCACCGGTGACCACCGAGCCCGGTGGGGCATGGGAGCTGTGGGAGAACCTCGCGTCGAAGTCGCCTGACTTCGGTCGCCCGGCGGTGTTCTACAAGAACCTGCCGGAGAAGAGCTGGTACGTCTCGGCCACCGCCACGGTCAAGGACGCCCGCGTCGAACCGTTCATCGAGCGGCTCACCCGGCGCTCGTTGCACGACGGCAAGGTCAACACCGGTGGCATCATCACCGTCACCGACTCCACCTGGCTGATGAGCTTCGCGGTGCACCGCCAGCCGCACTTCACCTCCCAGAACCCCGACGAGACCGTGGTGTGGATCTACGCGTTGTACTCCGACGTCGACGGCGACTACGTGAAGAAGCCGATCGTGGAGTGCACCGGCGAGGAGATCACCCAGGAGTGGCTCTACCACCTCGGTGTGCCGGTCGACCAGATCGACGAGCTGGCCTCCCAGACGTCGATCAACACCAACCCGGTGTACATGCCGTTCATCACCGCGTACTTCATGCCGCGGCGTGCCGGCGACCGTCCTGCCGTGGTGCCGCAGGGCTCGGCGAACCTGGCGTTCATCGGCAACTTCGCCGAGTCGCCCTCGCGCGACACGGTATTCACCACGGAGTACTCCGTGCGTACCGCCATGGAGGCCGTCTACACCTTCATGAACGTCGACCGTGGCATCCCGGAGGTCTTCGGTTCGGTCTACGACCTGCGTGAACTGCTCAAGGCCACCTACCACCTGCGTGACCGCAAGAGCTTCGACGAGCAGCCGGTGACCACGAAGTTCAAGCTGCCGGTGCCTGGTTTCGTCAAGGCGAAGGTGCGCGCGAAGCTGGACGGTGTCCTGCACGGGACCTGGATCGAGGAGCTGCTGCAGGACTCCGGTCTGCTGAAGCGCTGACCAGTTCCGCCGCGCGTGCCGGGCGGCGTACCCTGAGCCCCGGATCACCGGTCACGGTGATCCCCGGCTCGTAGAAGGAGGTGCGCCAGATGCCCGAGGGCGACTCCGTGCTGCAGCTGTCCAACCGCATGCAGTGGATGACCGGGCGGACCGTGACCCGGAGCGACATCCGCGTGCCCCGGTTCGCCACGGAGGACCTCACCGGACTCAGCGTCCGGCGTGTGTGGCCCTACGGCAAGCACCTGTTCATCGACGTCGGCGGGCGCGTTCTGCACACCCACCTGAAGATGGAGGGTGTGTGGTCCATCCACGCCGCCGGCGCGCGCTGGCGTCGGCCCGGGCACACCGCCCGGGTCGTCCTGCGCTTCAGCCCGCAGCATCCCGGTGGCCCCGAGATCGAGACCGTGGGCCACAGCCTCGGCTTCGTCCGACTCTTCGACATCGACGAGTACCCGCAGGTCGTCGGACACCTGGGCCCCGACATCCTCGCGCCCGACTGGGCATCGGCGGGTGGACGCGACGACGCCCTGGCCCGCATCCTGACCCGGCCTGAGCGCAGCATCGGTGCCGCGCTGCTTGACCAACGCAACGTCGCCGGCATCGGCAACGAGTACCGGGCGGAGGTCTGCTTCCTCGGCGGGGTCGACCCGCGCCGCCCGGTGGGGCAGGGGCAGGACGCTGCGAGCACCGCCGCGCACCTGCTCGACCTGTCGCGCACCGTGATGTGGGAGAACAGGCTGGAACCCCGTCGGCTGTTCACCGGCGACCGACGCCCCGGTATGGGCAACTACGTGTTCGGCCGGGCGGCGAAGGCCTGCCGACGTTGCGGCACCCCGGTGCTCAAGGGTTTCCTCGGCGGGGTGGACGCCGGCGGCGACGACGGGGAACTCGAACGGGTCATCTGGTGGTGCCCGGTCTGCCAGCCGCAGTGAGGTTGTCCTGAAACCCCACTCAGATGGTGGTCATCGGGAGGTGGACCAACATCCGCGTGGGGTTCTGGGGACAACTCCGGAAGAAGGCATCGGAAGTTGTCCACAGTTTTCGGGGACTGTGGGGGGCAGGGTGGACCGGGCGGCGGGGCTGGTGTCTACTTCGGTGCACGGCTGACACCGGGGGAGAGGACCACACCGATGGGGAAGAATACGCGGGCACAGGGACGGGGGCCCGCCTACACCTGGCGGGTGATGCCGGGCATCATTCCGCAGGCCAGGGCCGAACTGAAGGCCGCCGGAAAGGTGACCGACTGGAAGCTGCGCCACCACTACCGTGCCGTGGCACACGGGGTGGTGGTGCCGCGTGACGCCGGGACCGGCCATGACAACAGCGGCGGATTCGGGGTCGACATCGTCACCCGCGCTCGGGCCCAACACCTCGTCCAGCCGGAGGCCGTGATCGGCGGATGGGCTGCCGCCGCGCTGCACGGGCTGCGTCCGGACTGGGCCGACCACGCGCCCGTGTTGATCCACATGGGGAGCAAGCATCGCCTGTCTGCGGTGACCGCCGAGGCGGTGCGTACACTCCTCCGACCCGTGGTCCAGCCACTGCCGGCGACGATGGCGACTACCTGTCCGGACCCGCGTTTCCCGCAGATGCGAGTCGTCACCCCGGCATTTGCTGCGGCACAGTGCCTGTGGAGCATCCTGACCAGCCGGCACACCTGGTGGGTGGACGGCGTCCCCGGCCTGACCTGGGAACAGGTCCGTGCTGTGCAGTTCATCGACGCCTTCGCGCAGTGCACCTGGATCACCCGTGACGAGATTCTGGCTGCGGCGAAAGGCATGGTGAACAGGCGTGACCTCGCACCCGTGCTGGCGTTGTCGGACGATGGAGCGCAGTCGCCGATGGAGACCACGATGCGGCTGATGGTCCGGGACCTGCTGCCGGCACCCCACCGGTGGGTCTCCCAGGTGAGGGTCGACCTGGAACGGGGAGCGCACTCCGGCTGGACCGCCCGGACGCTACCTGACCTGGGGGTTCCAAAACTCAAGGTGGCGGTCTACTACGACGGCGCCCACCACGACACCGCGCAGCAGACGGACGTGGACTTCGACCAGTTCCACGCGCTGCGGGACCTGGAGTGGGAGGCGCTGAGGTTCAACAAACGCCATCTACGGTGTCCCGGCGATCTACGCGAACAGGTGTGCAACGTCATCGGCAGGGCGATGGCGGCGCTGGAGGCCCGGACATCCTGAACCCCCCGCAGATGGTGGTCACAAGGAGTTGGACCAACAATCGCGTGGGGTTCTGGGACAGGTGGCGAAAGTCCGGTGACTAGCGCTTCCGGTTGCGCAGCACGTGGCGCAGCAGGGAGTCGGTGGAGGGGTCGCCGGTGTCGACGTCGGAGGAGTCGGTGTTGGTGCTCAGCAGCGGCAGCAGCTCATTGGCCTGCTTCTTGCCGAGCTCCACGCCCCACTGGTCGAAGCTGTTGATGCCCCACACCACACCCTGCACGAAGCAGATGTGCTCGTAGAGGGCGATCAGCGCGCCGAGGGTGCGCGGGGTCAGCTTGTCCGCCACGATCGTGGACGACGGACGGTTGCCCGGCATCACCTTGTGCGGGATCAGATCCTCGTCCACACCGGCCTCACGCAGCTCCTCGGCGGACCGGCCGAAGGCCATCACGCGCGACTGGGCGAGGAAGTTCGACAGCAGCATGTCGTGCATGCTGGTCTCCCCGTCGGAGCCCTTCTGGTCGGTGTGGGGGTTGACGAAGCCGATGAAGTCCGCCGGGATCAGGTGCGTGCCCTGGTGGATCAGCTGCATGAAGGCGTGCTGGCCGTTCGTACCGGCCTCGCCCCAGTACACCTCGCCCGTCTCGGCGGTGGTCAGTTCCCCGTCGAGGCGCACGGACTTGCCGTTGGACTCCATCATCAGCTGCTGCAGGTAGGCGGGGAAACGGCCCAGGTCCTGCGAGTAGGGGAGCACCACGTGGGACTGCGAGCTGAGCACCGAGGTGTACCAGACACCGAACAGGCCCATGAGTACCGGCGCGTTCATCTCCAACGGCTCGGAGTAGAAGTGGTTGTCCACCTCGTGGAAGCCGGCGATGAACTCCATGAAGTCACGCGGACCGATCGCCGCCATCAGGGACAGGCCGATCGCCGAGTCCACCGAGTAGCGTCCGCCGACCCAGTCCCAGAAGCCGAACATGTTGCGGGTGTCGATGCCGAACTTCTCCACCTCGTCGGCGTTGGTGGACACCGCGACGAAGTGCTTGGCCACCGCGTCCTTCGACGCGGCCTCGTCGGAGGTGTCGACACCGGTGCGCTTGAGCCCGTCGAGCAGCCAGCGCCGGGCGCTGTGCGCGTTGGCCAGGGTCTCGGAGGTGGTGAAGGTCTTCGAGGAGACCACGAACAGCGTGGACTCCGGGTCGAGCCCGTCGAGCGTGGCGGTGATGTCCGCCGGGTCCACGTTCGACACGAAGTACGGGGTGATCCCGGCGGTGCAGTACGGACGCAGCGCCTGGGCCGCCATCGAGGGGCCCAAGTCGGAGCCGCCGATGCCGATGTTCACCACGTTCTTGATGGTGTGGTTCGTGGCGCCACGCCAGTCACCGCTGCGCAGCGCCTTGGCCAGACCGCGCATGCGGTCCAGGGTGTGGTGCACGTCCTCGGCGATGTCCTGCCCGTCGACGGTGAGGTCCTGGTCGATCGGCACGCGCAGGCCCGTGTGCAGCGCGGCACGGTCCTCGGTGGTGTTGACGTGCTCACCGTTGAACAGCGACTGGCGGTAGTTCTCGATCCCCTTGGCGCGCGCCACGTTGAGCAGCAGGCGCACCGTGTTCTCGTCGACGAGGTTCTTCGAGAGGTCCACGTGCAGCGGGCCGACCTCGAAGGTCATGTCGCCGGCACGTCCCGGATCGTCCTGGAACAGCTCCTTCAGGGTGGTGCCCTTGAAGCGGGTCGCGTGGGCGACGAGGGCCTGCCACTCCGGCGTCTTCGTCACGGGGGTGGGGTTCGGGACGGTGAAAGTCACAGGTGTCGCCCTTTCGAGAATCCGGTGTGTCTTGTCAGTTCACCGCCCACGGTAGCGGAAAACCGGTTGCCCGGCCGGGCGTCAGGGGGTCAGTTCGGGGTGAGTGCGGCGAGCACCGCGTCCTGCAGGAGCCCGTTGGACGCCACGGCGGAACCGGCGTACGGACCCGGCGTGCCGTCGAGGGCGGTGAAGCGTCCTCCGGCCTCGCGCACCAGGACGTCCAGCGCGGCGAGGTCCCACAGGTTGACCTCGGGTTCGGCGGCGACGTCGACCGCACCCTCGGCGACGAGGCAGTAGGACCAGAAGTCGCCGAAACCGCGCAGGCGCCAGGCGGCGTCCGTCAGTGCGATGAGGTCGTCGCGGCGTCCGACCTTGTGCCAGCCCTCCAAGGAGGACAGGGAGATCGAGCAGTCCGCCACGTCCGACACCTTCGACACGCCGATCCGGCGTGCCTCGCCGGTGCCGAAGGTGGACCAGGCGCCCATGTCCGCCGCCGCCCACCAGCGCCGCGACAGGCCCGGGGCGGAGACCACGCCGACCACCGGGGTGCCGTCGACGACCAGGGAGATCAGCGTGGCCCACACCGGCACGCCGCGCACGAAGTTCTTCGTGCCGTCGATCGGGTCGATGACCCACTGGCGGCCGGTGCGTGCGGCGTCCCCGCCGAACTCCTCACCGAGCACGTCGTCGTCGGCGCGGCGGGTGGCGAGCACCTCGCGCAGCCGGCGTTCCACCTCGGTGTCGGCGTCGGAGACGGGGGTCAGGTCCGGCTTCGTGGAGACCTGCAGGTCACCGGCGCCGAAGCGGTCCATCGTGACGGCGTCGGCGGTGTCGGCCAGGTGCAGGGCCAGGGTCAGGTCGTCGGCGTATGCGCTCATGCACCCAAGGATAGGGACTCCACGACCGCCTCGACACTGGAGGGTGCCCCGGCGACCGACCACAGTCGCCCGCCGGCGCTGACCCGCTCGCAGCGTCCTCCCGCGCCCTCGATCAGCGCGCGGCCCGGCAGCAGGTCCCACGGCAGGACGCTGTGCTGGAACCAGCACGCGCCGTTGCCGGCCGCCACGCCCGCCATGTCCACCGACGCCGAGCCGTTCCAGCGCACCGTCGCGAAATCGCCCACGACCTTCGTGAACACCGCGTTGAGCTCCGGGTTGGTGATGTCGGTGGGGTGCAGGTAGCCGCTGAGGCAGGACTGCTGCGGCGCGAGGTCCGGCAGCGTGCCCACCGGGGCGCCGTCCAGCGTGGTGGGGATGCCGGGGCCGCCGAACCACGTGTAGCCCATCGCCGGACGGTGCACCGCGCCGAAGTGCAGCCGCTCCGGATCCTCCGGGTCGCCGTCGACCAGCGCCAACGCCGAGCACCAGTAGTCCGAACCGGTGGTGAAGTTGTACGTGCCGTCCACCGGGTCGATCACCCACGTGCGCCCCGACTCCGACGGCGCGGAGGCGCCCTCCTCGCCGAGCAGGCCGTCCTGCGGACGCAGCGTCCTGAGCACCTCGGCGACGAAACCCTCCGCCGCACGGTCGGCCTCCGTCACCACGTCCGACACCGAGGTCTTGAACTCGGTGGTCAGCCCCGCCTCGCGCATGCGCCAGGCCAGCCGGCCGGCGTTGTAGACCAGGGCCTGGGCGAGGGTGCCGTCGTCGTCCCGGTCGTGGGAGATGATGAACGTCTTCGTGATGGCCTGCAGGGCGTCCGCCGGGATGGGTGAGTTCATGCCCACTATTGTGCACCCGGTCCGCCCGGGGTGCAGCCCCTGGGGTCCGTGGCGGGTGAGTACAGTGGACGACCATGCAGCCCGATGTGATCTCCGCGATCGACGACCTCGACTCCACGCTCACCACCATCGAAAAGGTGCTCGACCTGGACGAGATGGAGTCGCGTTCCCGCGAACTCGAGGACCAGGCCGCCGACCCCTCCCTGTGGGACGACCCCGACCACGCCCAGCAGATCACCAGCCAGCTCAGCCACGTGCAGGCCCGGTTGAAGAAGGTCCGTGGCCTGCGCGACCGGCTCAACGACCTGCCCGTGATGTACGAGATGGCCGAGGAGTCCGAGGGCGACGAGGCGGCCGAGGCCACTGAACTGGCCGACGGCGAACTCTCCGACCTGCGCGAGGAGATCGAGTCCCTCGAGGTCACCACCATGCTCTCCGGCGAGTACGACTCCCGTGAGGCCGTGGTGAACATCCGCTCCGCCGCCGGTGGTGTGGACGCCGCCGACTGGGCCGAGATGCTCATGCGCATGTACACCCGCTGGGCCGAGAAGTCCGGGCACAAGGTCGAGGTCTACGACATCTCCTACGCCGAGGAGGCCGGGATCAAGTCCGCCACCTTCGTGGTGCACGGCGACTACATGTACGGCACCCTGTCGGTGGAGCAGGGCACCCACCGCCTGGTGCGCATCAGCCCCTTCGACAACCAGGGTCGCCGCCAGACCTCCTTCGCCGAGGTCGAGGTGCTGCCCGTGGTGGAGACCTCCGACCACGTCGACATCGACGACAACGACGTGCGCGTGGACGTGTACCGCTCCTCCGGCCCCGGCGGGCAGTCGGTGAACACCACCGACTCCGCGGTGCGGCTGACGCACATCCCCACCGGCATCGTGGTGACCTGCCAGAACGAGAAGTCGCAGATCCAGAACAAGGCCTCGGCCATGCGGGTGCTGGCGGCGAAGCTGCTGGAGCGCAAGCGCCAGGAGGAGGCCGCGGAGATGGACGCGCTGCGTGGCGACGGCTCGAATTCCTGGGGCAACCAGATGCGCTCCTACGTGCTGCACCCGTACCAGATGGTCAAGGACCTGCGGACGAACTTCGAGGTCAACGACCCGTCCAAGGTGCTCGACGGCGGCATCGACGGCCTGCTGGAGGCCGGTATCCGCTGGCGTATGGCCGAGCAGCAGGGCGAGGGGAAGTAGCGCCTGCGGCTGGTGGGCGCGGCTGGTGGCTGTGGCTGGTGCATGTCATCTGACTCATGCCCCAGGTAGATTTCCGCCCGTTTTCCGCCCTGGGGCATGACTCAGATGACATGTCCGCCGGCATGCGGCCTCATGTGGCACCGGGGACATCCGGGGACACCTGGGGACACCTGGGCCCCCGCTACGCACCCCCGGTATGCGGCTTATAGGAGGGTCCCTTTTTTGGCCCGGGTGTATTAGTGTCGGATGAATGACGGCTGGCACGACAGGTGTAGGGATCGGCTCAGGCGAGAGCCGGGCGGTCCTCCGGTTGCGGGGCGGCGGGCTCTCGCAGTGGACCTGGCGGGGGAGGCGGATGCTCGAGGGGTACGGCGGCCCCGGGGAACCGGACACCCCACCCCTGTCGGCGAACCTCGTCCTCGCGCCGTGGCCGAACCGGACCCGCGACGGGGTCTACGACTTCGACGGGCGCCGTGAACTGGAGGTCACCGAACCCGACAAGAACACCGCCATCCACGGCTTCGTCTCCGACCTGGAGTGGACCGTGGCGGAGCGGCATCCCGACTCCGTCCGGCTCTCCGTCGAGCCGGGCCCGCAACCGGGGTGGCCGTGGCCGGTGCACCTGTCGGTGCTCTACCGGGTCGGGGAGGACGGCCTGGAGGCGCACGCCACCCTTCGCAACGACGGTGACACCGACATGCCCGCGGCACTCGGGTTCCACCTCTACCCCTCGGCGCTCGGCGCCGACACGGACACCTGCTCGCTGCGTGTGCCGGCCCACCGTGTCCTGCCGCTCGACGGGCGGGGCCTGCCGGACGGTCCGCTGCAGGACGACAGGGACGTCCTGCCGGACGCGGTGACGCCGCTGGCGGGGCACGTGCTGGACCACTGCCTGCGTATCGACGACGGTGCGCAGGACGTGCCGGACGGCGCGGGCGCGCGCGTCGTCCTGCACCGTCCCGACGGTGCGGGCGTGGCGCTGACGACGTCGCCGGAGCTGCACTGGATCCAGGTCTTCACGCCCGACGACTCCACCGGGCAGCCCTACCCGGGCCGCCCCGGTGGGCGGGCCGTGGCCGTGGAACCGATGACCGCACCGCCGGACGCGCTGAACTCCGGCACCGACCTCGTCCGCCTGCCGCCGGGGGAGGCCCTGACCTGCTCCTGGCGGCTGGACGTGCTCACCCCCTGAACGACCCTGAAACTGACGTTTCTCCACCCCGATCAGCCCGCCTGATCCCGACCAGAAAGCGACTCTCTCATGGAGACCGCACCCAACGTCCTCCGGCTCGACGCGAGCTGGGTGGACTACGCGCTGGTGGCCCTGTTCTTCGTCTTCGTCCTCGGCATCGGCTGGGCCGCGAAGCGCAGGGTCTCCAGTTCCATCGACTTCTTCCTCTCCGGACGTGGACTGCCCGCCTGGGTCACCGGCCTGGCGTTCGTCGCGGCGAACCTCGGCGCCGTCGAGATCATCGGCATGTCCGCCAACGGTCTCGAGTACGGCCTGCAGACCATGCACTACTTCTGGATCGGCGCCGTGCCGGCCATGGTCTTCCTCGGCATCGTGATGATGCCCTTCTACTACGGCTCGAAGGTCCGTTCGGTGCCGGAGTTCATGCGCCGCCGGTTCGGCAACGGGGCACACCTGGTCAACGCGATCTCCTTCGCCGTGGCGCAGCTGCTCATCGCCGGTGTGAACCTGGTGCTGCTGGCCAAGGTGGTCAACGCGCTGCTCGGCTGGCCGCTGTGGATCACGCTGATCGCCGCGGCGCTGATCGTGCTGTCCTACATCACCCTCGGCGGGCTGTCGGCCTCGATCTACACCGAGGTGCTGCAGTTCTTCGTCATCGTCGCCGCGCTCGCCCCGCTGACCATCATCGGGTTGAACCGCGTCGGTGGCTGGGGTGCGCTGCGTGAGCAGGTGCAGGACTTCCAGAACCACGCGTGGCCGGCGCAGGAGCTGTCCGGGTTCAACAGCCCGGTGTTCTCCGTGATCGGCATCGTGCTGGGCCTGGGCTTCGTGCTGTCCTTCGGCTACTGGACCACGAACTTCGTGGAGGTGCAGCGGGCGATGGCGTCGGACTCGATCAGTGCGGCGCGCAAGACCCCGATCATCGGCTCCTTCGTGAAGCTGTTCATTCCGTTCATCGTGATCATCCCCGGCATGATCGCCGGCGTGGTGGTCTCCGCCTACGCCGAGGGCGGCGACGCCGAGCCGAACGACGCGATCCTCTACCTCATGCGCGACCTGCTTCCCACCGGACTGCTCGGCGTGGCCATCGCCGGCCTGCTGGCCTCGTTCATGGCCGGCATGGCGGCGAACATCTCCGCCTTCAACACCGTGTTCAGCTACGACCTGTGGCAGACCTACGTGGTCAAGGAGCGCGAGGACGGCTACTACCTCAACGTGGGTCGTTGGGCGACCGTGGGTGCGACCGTGATCGCCGTGGGCACCGCGCTGATCGCGAACAACTTCGGCAACGTCATGGACTACCTGCAGACGTTGTTCGGCTTCTTCAACGCCCCGCTGTTCGCCACGTTCCTGCTCGGTATGTTCTGGAAGCGCATGACCCCGCACGCCGGCTGGTCCGGCCTGGTCGCCGGTACCGCCGCGGCGATCATCTTCTGGTCGCTGTCGCTGGGCGCCGACCCGCTGGTGAACCTGCCCGGGCAGGGGACCGCGTTCGTCGCCGCCGGCCTGGCGTTCGCCGTGGACATCATCGTCTCCGTGGTCGTCACGTCCTTCACGAAGCCGAAGCCGGACAAGGAACTGGTCGGTTTCGTGAAGTCGGTGACCCCGAAGGCGATGCTGGAGGACCCGGTGGAGAAGACCCTGCCGTGGTACCGCCGCACCGTGCCGCTGGGTGTGCTGGCGCTGGTGATCGCCGTGGTCCTCAACGTGATCTTCCACTGACTTGTACTGACCTGAACTGAAAGGAGAACACCATGTCCGCGAATACCACTGATACCGCCGGCGCCACTCCCATGACCGACCCCGCTGCACCGGCCACCCACCGGGCGGGGGCCTTCGACATCCGGACGGTCACCGCGGCCCTGCTGGGGATCTACGGCGTCGTCCTGCTGCTGGTCGCCGCCTTCATGGACCCCGGCGTGAACCCGGACACCGGCGAGGCGAAGTCGATGACGGACAACGTCTGGGCCGGCATCGCCCTGATCGTCGTCGCCGGCGCCCTGGTCCTGTGGGCCCGGCTGAACCCCGTCGTCGTCGACGAGTCGCTCATCGACGAGGACAAGCTCCCCGGGGCCGACGACTGATGACCGACCACCCCATGGCGATCACGCCCACCCACCTGGCCGACGGCCGCGAACTGATCTACTTCGACGACGACCCGGACGACCCGGACCTCCTCGCCGGACGCACCACCCGCGAACTCCACGACCCCCGGGACCTGCCCGGCTCGGTGACGGAGTCGGAGATGCGCCGCGACCCGTTCACCGGGCAGTGGGTCACCTACGCCGCGCACCGCAACAACCGCACGTTCATGCCCCCGGCGAACGAGAACCCGCTGGCCCCGACCACCCCGGGCAACCTGCCGACGGAGATCCCGGCGGACGACTACGACGTGGTCGTCTTCGAGAACCGGTTCCCGTCGTTCTCCACGAGGATCGTGATGCCGGACGACCCGGCGGACTACCCCTGGCACGTGGACGGTGAGGAGCTGGTCCCGCGGCGTCCGGCGGCCGCACGCTGCGAGGTCATCTGCTTCACCCCTGACTCCTCGCTGTCGTTCCGCGACCTGCCGCTGAGGCGCATCCGCACGGTCGTGGAGGCCTGGACCCACCGCACCGCAGCGTTGTCCCAGGTCGACGGGGTGCTGCAGGTCGCCCCCTTCGAGAACCGGGGCGAGGAGATCGGGGTCACGCTGCAGCACCCGCACGGGCAGATCTACAGCTACCCGTTCCTGCCGCCGCGCAGCCGCCAGATCCTGGAGCAGGCGCGCGCCCACCGCGCGGCCACCGGCGGCGACCTGTTCGACGACGTGCTCGCCGCGGAGCGTCGGGCCGGTACGCGGGTGATCGCCGACGCCGCGTCCACCGGCGGTTTCACCGTCTACGTGCCGGCCGCGGCGAAGTGGCCGGTGGAGGTGATGGTGGTGCCGGAGCGTCCCGTCGCCGACTTCACCGGGCTGACCGAGCAGGAACGCGCCGCACTGCCGGGCGTGCTCAAGGCCCTGTACACCGCGGTGGACCGCTACTTCGAGGGCGTGGACCGTACCCCCTACATCGCCGCCTGGAACCAGGCGCCCGTGCAGTCCCGGCTGACCGGGGAGGACGAGTCGCTGCGTGGGGAGGGGCGCCTGCACCTGCAGCTGTTCTCCCTGATGCGCTCGCCGAACCGGATGAAGTACCTCGCCGGCTCGGAGTCCGCCTTCGGCGCGTGGATCAGTGACACCACCCCGGAGGCCGTCGCCGAGCGGCTGCGCGCGGTGTGGCCCGACGAGAAGGAGACCGGCTCATGGTGACACCGGACTGGTGGACCACCCGCGACGAGCAGCAGCTGGCCGACGACGCGCAGGCGCTGTTCAATCAGCACTTCGGTGACGGTACTTGCGAGGGTGTGTGGGCCGCGCCCGGGCGGGTGAACCTCATCGGCGAGCACGTCGACTACGCCGGCGGCATGTCCCTGCCCTTCGCGCTGCCGCAGAACACCGCCGCCGCGGTGGGACGCAGGACGGACGGGGTGCTGCGCCTGGTGTCGGTGGTGCCCGGCACCGAGGGCACGCAGGATGCGCCGAGCACCGAGATCGCCCTGGCCGACATCGGACCGGGTAACCCGGCCGGGTGGGCCGGTTACGCCGCCGGCGCGGTGTGGGCCGGACTGCAGGACGGGGTCATCCCCTCGTGCGAGGGCCTGGACATCGCCCTGGTCTCCGACGTCCCCCTGGGTGCCGGGCTGTCCAGCTCCGCGGCACTGGAGTGCTCCGTCGCCCTGGCGGCCTATGAATTAGCCACCGGCCACTCACCCGACAGCGCGGCGCTCGAGCGCCTGGTCACCGCGTGCATGCGCGCGGAGAACGAGGTCGTCGGCGCGTCCACCGGTGGGCTCGACCAGCGCAGTTCGCTCTACGGACGCTCGGGCATGGCCCTGGCCGTCGACTTCCTCGACGGCTCCGTCGAGCTGGTGCCCTGCGACCTGGCGGCGGCGGGCCTGGCGTTGCTGATCATGAACACCAATGCGGCGCACCAGCTCGCCGACGGCCAGTACGCCTCGCGCCGCGGCGTGATCGACGCGGTCTCCGCCCACCTCGGCGTGGGCACTCTCGGCGAGATCCTGCAGGACGCCGCGGCGTCCTCCCGACTGCCGGACGAGGTGCGCGCCTGGTCGGCGACGCCGCAGGCCCACGCGCTGCTCGGCGGGAGTGACGGCGGGGATACCGCGCAGCGCCGCGTCCGGCACGTCGTCGAGGAGATCCGGCGCACCCGCGACGAAGCGGTGCCGGCGCTGCGCGACGCCGGTGCGTCCGGAGAGATGGGTGGGCTCGGTGAGCTCGGTGAGCTGATGAACGCCAGCCATGCCAGCCTGCGCGACCTCTACGAGGTCACCGTGCCTGAACTCGACGGCGCCCAGGAGGCAGCACTGGCCGCCGGGGCGCTCGGCGCGCGGATGACCGGTGGCGGCTTCGGCGGCAGTGTCATCGCCCTGGTTCACCGCGAGCAGGTCGAGGTCGTCGCCGAGGCGGTGGACGCCGCCGCCCGCGACCGAGGTTTCCCGGCGCCGACGTTCTTCGTGGCTGCACCGTCCGACGGGGCACGTCGGATCCGGTGATGTCGAACCCCTCTTGCCCGGTACGAGGGGCTGTGCCATGATCGGGGTGCCCGGAGCGAGATGCTGCGGGCACGAACCAGTTCGAGTCAGCAGAAGTCAGAAGATTTTCCGGAGAGGGGAGCGGCCATGAAGGCGACGCATCGCGCACAGCATCAGTTTTGGCTGCTACCCGACCACCGCTGACTCCGACCCACATTTTCCCGGGCGGGGCATCGGTGCCCCCGTCCGGACGAGTTCCTCAGCGAACCCTCTTTCAAGTCTCTCGACGTGTGCCCGCCGATGCTGCCGCCCCTTTCACCAGAAAGGGACCACCATGTCCAGTAGACACGTCGACACACCGGGAGTGACGCTCCAGGAGAACAAGCTCCTGAGCTTCGCCTCCGACGTCGACGACAACACGCTCGAGCAGGCGCGCCAGATCGCCGGGCTGCCCTTCATCTTCCCGCACGTCGCGCTGATGCCCGACGCCCACTTCGGCAAGGGATCCTCCGTCGGTACCGTCTTCGGCACCGAACGCGCCGTGATCCCCGCCGCCGTCGGCGTGGACATCGGCTGCGGGATGATCGGTGTGCGCACCGCATTCACCGCCGACGACCTGGCAGGAAACGAACTCACCGACCTGCGCGACGCCATCGAGGGCGCCATCCCGCTGTCCCCCGGACGCTACAACGGCTGGGTGCTCGGCGGCACCGCCGAGGCACGCACCCGCGAACTCGCCGACCTCGCCGAGACCACCGGCGTGGACCTGGGGCACTCCAAGAAGTGGCGGCAGCAGCTGGGCTCCCTCGGCGGCGGCAACCACTTCATCGAGCTCTGCCTCGACGAGGAGGAGCGTGTGTGGATGTTCCTGCACTCCGGCTCGCGCGGGGTCGGCAACAAGATCGCGCAGAAGCACATCAAGACTGCGCAGCGGCTGATGCGGAAGTTCTGGGTGCAGCTGCCCGACGACGACCTCGCCTACCTCCCCGAAGGAACCCCCGAATTCGACTGCTACCTGCGTGAACTCGCCTGGGCGCAGCGCTTCGCCTGGCTGAACCGCGAGGAGATGATGGACCGCTTCTCCCGCCTGCTCGGAGAGTGGGTCGGCACACCCGTCGAGGAGACCGAGCGGATCAACTGCCACCACAACTACACTGTCAAGGAAGAGCACTACGGAAGGACGGTGTGGCTGACCCGCAAGGGTGCCGTGCGTGCGGACGAGGGTGTGAAGGCGCTGATCCCCGGGTCGATGGGCACGGCGTCCTACGTGGTCGAGGGACGCGGCTTCGCGCCGGGACTGCGCTCGGCGCCGCACGGCGCAGGACGTCGCTTCTCCCGCACGCAGGCGCGCAAGCGGTTCAGCGCCGACGACCTGGACGCCCGGATGGACGGCATCGTCTACCGTCCGGGCGACGCCTTCGTCGACGAGATCCCCGACGCCTACAAGGACATCGACGTGGTCATGGCCGACGCCGAACCGCTGGTGCACGTGCTGCACAAGCTGCGCCAGGTGATGAACGTCAAGGGGACGTAGGCGCACCCGTCACGAAACCCCGAGCAATTGGTGGTTTCCGGGATGGAGACCACCGATCGCTCGGGGTTCTGGGACAAGGGGGCCGGCGCTGCCGGCCCGGCCAGCAGCCCCCAGCCCTACATCACTACGGCGTGGTGCCGTGGATGTAGCCGAAACGGTGCTCGGTGGTGGTGACGGCCTGCTCCAGCAGCATCGGCAGCAGCTCGCGGCGTCCGTCGGGGAGGACCGGTTGGTCGAGGACGACCGAGCCGGAGCGCGCGGCGGCCTCGTACAGGTTCTCGTCCACGTCGCCGAGGGTGCGGATCCGCACGCTGGGCTGCACACCGATCTCGGCGGCGAACTCCATGTCGGAGACCATCCTGATCCGGTTGGCCAGCTCGCCCATCTCGGAGGTCACCGACGGTGCGGCGGACACCTCGAGCTTCGTGCCTGTCACCGAGGCGCCGAGGTAGAGTCGCAGCAGGTCACGCAGGTTCGCGTTGGCCCCGATGCGCACGCGCAGCGGTTCCAGCAACGGCCGGTAGCGGAATACGTTGGATTCCACGACCAGGGCGGTGCGGTCGTGCTCGATGCCGAACTCGGAGGTCCACGCCTGTGCGTCGGACTCCGCGGCGCGGCGCAGCCAGCGGTGGTCCTCCTCGGTGAGCACGGGGTGCGCCATGCCGTGGAACTCGCGCAGCATCTGGGTGATCGCGGTGGACACGCTGCCGCTGTGCAGGGCGCTGATGTCGCCTTCGGCCCAGTGGCCCTGCTGGGCGACGTAGTTCGGGCCGCCGGCCTTCGCACCGCTGCCGATCGAGGACCCCTTCCAACCGCCGAAGGACTGGCGCTGGACGATGGCGCCGGTGATGCCGCGTTCCACGTACACGTTCCCGGCCTCGACGCGGTCGCGCCAGAACTCGGTCTCGTCCCGGTCGATGGTGTGCAGTCCGGCGGTCAACCCGTAACCCGTGGAGTTCTGCCACTCGATGGCCTCCTCCAGGGTGTCGGCGTGCATCACGCCGGCGACGGGGCCGAAGCACTCGTGGGTGTGGAACCAGGCGCCGGGACGCACGTTGTCGCGCAGCCCGGGGGTCCACAGCGTGGCGTCCTCCGCGGTGCCGTTGAGCGGTTCGGGCTTGACCAGCCACTTCTCGCCCTTGTCGAGCTTGGTCAGTCCGCGCAGGAGCTTGTCGCCGGCGGGCTCGATGATGCCGTTCATGTCGGTGGCGAGGTCGTCGCCGGGGCCCACACGCAGGGACTTCACCGCGTCCACCAGCTGGCCCATGAAGCGCTTGGACTTGCCCATCGACCCGACGGTGATGATCAGCGACGCCGCGGAGCACTTCTGCCCGGCGTGGCCGTAGGCGGAGGCGAGGATGTCGGAGACCGCCAGGTCCGGGTCGGCCGCCGGGGTGACGATGATGGCGTTCTTGCCGGACGTCTCGGCGTTGATCGTCATCTGCGGGTCCCAGGAGCGGAACATGCGGGCGGTCTCGGAGCCGCCGGTGAAGATCACCGAGTCGATGTCCTCGTGGGAGACCAAGCGCTTGCCGGCCTCGCCCTCGTCGGCGTTGACGAGCTGCAGCATGTCCTCGGTGACACCTGCCTCACGCAGCGCCTCGACGAAGACCTCGGCGATGCGCAGGGTCTGCGGGGCGGGCTTGATGACCACGCAGGCTCCGGCGGCGAGGGCGGCCATGCAGCCGCCGACGGGGATGGCGATGGGGAAGTTCCACGGCGGGACGACGGCCACCGTGCGGTAGGGGGTGAACGTGGAGCCGCGGTGGCGGTCGATCTTGCGCGCGGACTCGGCGTAGTACCGGCAGAAGTCGATGGCCTCGGAGACCTCGGGGTCGGTCTCGGAGACGGTCTTGCCGGCCTCGTGGACGGCGGCGGCGATGAGCCGGTGACGGTTGTCGGCCAGGGCGTCCGCGGCGCGGTCGAGCACCTCGGCGCGCTCCGCGCCGCTCTTCGCGGCCCACGCCTCGTGGGCGTCCAAGGCACGCTGGACGGCGGCGTCGACGGTGGCGGGGTCGGTGACCTCCTCGCTCACGGTCGGGCCCGGGTCGGAGGACGCGTCGACGATGCGCGCGGCCCACTCGCGGTTGGCGGGCAGGTCGGAGTCGGTGTCAGGCTCGTTGACGAAGTTGCCGGGGACGCTGGCGGAGCTGGTGCCGGCCTTGGCGCGGGCCTCCTCGGTACGGTTCTGCGTCCGGCGCGGTCCGGCGTCGGTGGACCACCGGTCGCGCACGGCGGCGAGGTAACGCTCGCGCTGACCCTCCATGGGGGTCATGCCGGTCTCCTCGTCGTCCTCGGGGGTGAACATGGCGTAGAGGAAGTTCTGCTTGGCGCCGTTCTCCTCGAGGCGGCGCACGAGGTAGCTCACCGCGACGTCGAAGTTCTCCTTCTTCACCACCGGTGTGTAGAGGATGACCTCGCCGATCACGCTGCGCACCGCCTCGGCCTGGGCGGGGGCCATGCCCTGCAGCATCTCGGCGTCGATCTGGTCCTCCACGCCGCGCTCCACGGAGAGCTCGTGGGCCAGCGCCATGTGGAAGACGTTGTGCGTGGCCACACCGATACGGATCACGTCGGAGTGCTCGGGGCGCAGCACCCAGTCGAGCAGCCGCAGGTAGTTGGCGTCCACCTCGGCCTTCGTGAGGTAGGGCGTCTGCGGCCAGTCGTGGAGCTCGGCGTCCACCCGCTCCATCGAGAGGTTCGCGCCCTTGACGATGCGAACCTTGATCTTCGCACCGCCACGCTCCCGACGCTCCTGGGCGAACTCGGTGAGCTGACGCAGCGCGTCGAAGGAGTCCGGCAGGTAGGCCTGCAGGACGATACCCGCCTCGATCTCCAGGAACTCCTCCTCGCCGAGCAGCTCGGTGAAGATGCGCAGCGTGAGGTCGAGGTCTTTGTACTCCTCCATGTCCATGTTGATGAAGGGGCGTGGTGAGCGCTTCAGCGACTCGCGGTAGAGCGGACGCAGGCGCTCCTTGAGACGCTCGGTGGACCCGTCGAGGTCCCAGTGGTTGAGCTGTGAGACCACCGCGGACGGCTTCACGCTGATGTAGTCCACCTTCGGGTTACGCACCAGGTCGATGAGGTCGTCGCGACGGCGCACCGCCTCGTCCTCACCGAGGACGGCCTCACCCAGCAGGTTGATGTTGAGGCGGAACCCGGCGTCGCGCGCCTCCTCGAGCATCTTGTCCATCGTGCCGCTCTCGGCGTCCAGCACCAGGTGGCCCACCACGGAGCGCAGGTAGGCGCGCGCGATGGGCATCACGATCTGCGGCAGCAGCGGGGCGGCGATCGACCCGGCGGTCATGAGGATCTGGTCGACGACGCCGAGGAACCCCGGCACCGGTGCCTGACGCTTCACCGGGTGGGCGATCTTGGCGAACTCGTCGGCGGCGACCTTGTTGTCCTCCGGACGTGCGACGCGGTCGACGAAGCTGAAGGTGAACTCCACACCACTGGGCTCGTGGACCATGTCCGCGAGCTGCTTGGTCGACTTGCTGGTCTCCTCGACCTGCAGCCAGGTGTCGGCGAGACCGAGGGACCGCTTGACCACGGCCTCCACGTCGTCGGCCTTCTCCGGACGGGTGGTGGCGGTGGACGGTGAGTTGTTGGATGACACGCGTGTTCTCCTGACGGGGCCGTGGTTCTCGGTCCACCGGCCCCGGGGTCGGGTACGGGATCGGGTTCAGGGTCGTGAGGTGGGTTCAGCAGGTCCGGGCGGGCGGGCGGTCACCGACGGGACGTAGGCCGGTGGGTGCCGGGCGGTCGGACGGCGACAGGTGGTGGTGCGGCACGCGGGCTCCTCTCGAGGCGTCGGCGTCCACCGTGGTGTGGACGACCGTGGTGTCAGGTCGTTCGGTCCACGGTGCGCGGGGGCGGAGGAGAGCGGCCCGTGGGTGATGGGGCACCGAGCCTACGCTGAGCTGAGGAGGTGTGCCGGGGGAGGACGCGGCGCGGGTGCGTCCGGAGACCACCCCGGGAGGTGGGACGGCGACGGTTTCCGTCGGCGCGGGACGGCGAAGTGGACGCTTCGTCCTGCGCGCCGGACAGAAACCGTCCTGCGCGGTTTCCGGCGTGGTTCTAGTTCGCCGGGTACTCCATCGGCGCGCCGGGGCCGAGCGGAATGCCGAGGGCCCACCAGGCGAGGAAGAAGAGGAACCAGCCGACGAGCATCGCCATGGAGTAGGGGATCGTCATCGACAGCAGGGTGCCGAGGCCGGCCTTCTTGTAGTAGCGCACCAGGAAGGACAGGGCCAGGGCGAAGTAGGGGCTCATCGGGGTGATGATGTTCGTGGTCGAGTCACCGATGCGGTAGAGCATCTGGGTGACCTCCGGGGAGATGCCCACGTACATCATCATCGGCACCACCACCGGTGCCATCAGCGCCCACTGTGCCGACCCGGAGGTGATCATGAGGTTGAGCAGGCAGACCATCACGATGAAGCCGGCGAAGAGCACCACCGGCGGCAGATCCCAGGTCTGCAGCACCTCACTGCCCTTGATGGACAGGAAGTTGCCCAGGTTGGACCACTCGAACCAGGCGAGGAACTGGGAGACGGCGAAGAACAGCACCATCATGGGCAGCAGCGTCTTCAGGCCGCGGACCATGAACTCCGGGATGTCGGCGGGGCTGGTCACCGAACCGACCACGACACCGTAGACCGTGCCCAGCAGGAAGAACCCCAGGGCGATCGGCACGGCGATGTCGGTGATCAGCGGGCTCTCCATCACCGCACCACCCTCGCCCTGCAGCGGGGAACCGGGCACGAAGAGCAGGGCGAAGTAGACGGCGAGGCCGACCAGGGCGACGAGGCCGGTGATCTTCAGGCCGCGGCCCTCGACGTCGCGCAGGGCGAGGTCCTTGACCTCGTTGCCGTCCTCGTCGGTGAAGGCGACCTCCTCGTAGTTCACCTGGTCGTGGTCGACGAGCTGGTGGATGCGCTTGTTCATGAACAGCTCGGTGACCAGGGTGATGATCACCGCCAGCAGGATCGCGGAGGCCATCACGAAGTAGTAGTTCGACAGCGGGTTGACCACGTAGTCGGGGTCCACGATCTGCGCGGCCGAGGTCGACAGGCCGGACAGCAGCACGTCGGTGATGTTGAGCACCAGCGAGGAGTTGAAGCCGCCGGAGGACGCCACGAAGGCGACGATCGCGCCGACGATGGGGGAGCGTCCGATGGCGTGGAAGGCCATCGCGCCGAGCGGGATGACGATGACGTAGACCGCGTCGGACGCGACGGACCCGGTCACGCCGGCGAGCGCGACGACGAAGGTCAGCGTCTTCGGACCGGTCTTGGCCACCATGGCGCGCACGATGGCGCTGATCAGGCCCGCGTACTCGGCGACCGCGACGCCGAGCATCACGGTGATGATGACGCCGAGCGGCGGGAAGTCGGTGTAGTTGGTGACCACCCCGGTGACGATCTGGTGCAGGCCCTCGCTGTTGAGCAGGTTCGTGACCTCGACGGGGTCACCGGTCTGCGGGTCCTCGGCCGACCAGCCGGCCAGGGATCCGAGCCAGCTGAGGACCAGCACGAGCCCGCCGAGGATCACGAAGAGCCAGAAGGGGTTGGGCAGCTTGTTGCCGAGCCACTCCACCCACCCCAGGAAACCGTGGGGTCTGGAGTGGTGTTCCTTCTTGTCCTCTACCTTGTCTTCTGGCTTCTCCGACGGCGTCTGAGTCTCCTGAGGCGTCATGGGGCAGCAGACTACCAATCCGGCCGATCTGCTGCAGGACATGCACATAAATAGAGTTGTCACTCCAGCCACATCTGTTTCTTTTGCCCCAGATTGTCGGGTACGGTAGCGACGTGATCACATTCGACAAGGTCAGCAAGACATACCGGACGTCCACCCGGCCTGCGTTGCAGGATGTCTCGGTCGAGATCGACAAGGGTGAGTTCGTCTTCCTCATCGGGCCCAGTGGCTCGGGCAAGTCGACCTTCCTGCAGCTCATGATCCGTGAGGAGGAGGTCGACTCCGGCGAGCTCTACGTCGCGGACTTCCACGTCAACACGCTGCGCAAGCGCAGGACGCCGCAGCTGCGTCAGAAGATCGGCTACGTCTTCCAGGACTTCCGCCTGCTGCCCAACAAGAACGTCCACGACAACGTCGCCTTCGCCCTCGAGGTCACCGGGCGACGGAAGGACGCCATCGAGAAGGCCGTCCCCGAGGCGCTCGACATGGTCGGCCTGGCGGGCAAGGGGCAGCGCATGCCCGACGAGCTCTCCGGCGGCGAGCAGCAGCGCGTGGCCATCGCCCGCGCCACCGCGAACCGTCCCCTCGTCCTGCTCGCCGACGAGCCGACCGGCAACCTCGACCCGGACACCTCCGCCGAGATCATGGCGCTGCTCAACCGCATCAACCGGGGCGGCACGACCGTGGTGATGAGCACGCACGACGACGTCGCCGTCGACTCCATGCGCCGCCGCGTCCTGGAACTGTCCAACGGAAAACTCGTGCGCGACGACGCACACGGCATCTACGCCGTCGGACGCTAGGGAAGAGGGAACACATGAAGATCCGTTTCGTCCTCAAGGAAGCCTTCTCCGGGCTGACCCGCAACGTGACGATGACCGTCGCGATGATCATCACCACCGCCATCTCCCTGGCACTGCTCGCCACCGGCGTGCTGATCACCAACATGACCTCCGACACCAAGGAGCTCTACCTCGACCGCATCGAGGTGATGGTGCAGCTCGACGACGAGATCTCCTCCAGCGACCTCGACTGCTCCAGTGAGGTCTGCGCGGACATCCGCGACACCCTGGAGTCCGACGACGACGTCGAGTCGGTGACCTACCGCAACAAGGAGCAGAGCTACCAGCGGTTCGTCGAGCTCTTCGGGCAGTCCGACCCCGTCCTCGTGGAGCAGACCTCGCAGGACGCCTTCCCCGCGGCGCTGCACGTCCGTCTCGCCGACCCGTTGGACACCACGCCGATCGACGAGATCGCCGAGAAGCCCGGCGTGTCCACCATCGTCGACCAGCAGGACGACCTGCGTGGCGCGACACAGAACCTCGACGCGGTGCGCAACGCCAGCTTCGTGCTGGCCGCCGTGCAGGCCATCGCCGCGATCTTCCTCATCATGAACATGGTGCAGCTCGCGGCGTACTCCCGACGCCACGAGACCAGCATCATGCGCATGGTCGGCGCGACGCGCTGGTACACCCAGGCGCCGTTCATCCTCGAGGCCATGCTGGCCTCGATCATCGGCTCCCTGCTGTCCGTCGGCGCGCTGCTGCTGGGCAAGCGCTTCCTGCTGGACCAGGCGCTCGGGTCCCTCTACGACGCCGACCTGATAGCGAGGATCACCGCCTCGGACATCTGGCTGGTCTCGCCGTTCGTCATCATCGCCGGTGCCCTGGTCGCCGGGGTGACTGCGCAGGTCACACTGCGCTGGTACGTGAAGAAGTAACCGGGTAGACTTCCTCGGGCTATGGCGAAGAAGAGCACACCGGTGGATTCCGGACGGAAAAAGGGCGACAAGGCCGCCAAGTCGGGCAAGGCCGGGAAGGCCGGCACGAAGAACGGCGGCCCGCTCGTCGTCGCCACCAACCGCAAGGCCCGCCACAACTACCGCATCCTGGAGACCGTCGAGGCCGGTGTGGCCCTGGTCGGCACCGAGGTCAAGGCGCTGCGCGAGGGCAAGGCCTCCCTGGTGGACGCCTTCGCCACCGTCGACGACGGCGAGGTGTGGCTGCGCAACCTGCACATCCCCGAGTACGCGCAGGGGACGTGGACGAACCACGCGCCGCGTCGCGTCCGCAAGCTGCTGCTGCACCGCAACGAGATCGACACCCTCATGGGCAAGGTCCGCGACGGCAACAACACCCTGGTCCCGCTGCAGCTCTACTTCGTCTCCGGACGCCTCAAGGTGGAGCTCGCGCTGGCCACCGGTAAGCAGGACTACGACAAGCGCCAGGACATCAAGCGGCGGACCGAGGAGCGTGAGGCGACCCGTGAGCTGGGGCGTCGGATCAAGGGCATCAAGGGCTGAAGCGGGGGCTGACCTGGGGCGACTGCCAAGGTTGACGTCGGTGCGCGGCGCGAACTAGAGTTGATCTTCCTGCCGTCGCCGAGCTTTCCGACGACAGGGGATGTACACCAAGGGGTCGATCAGGTTTCGACTTCGTGCATTGAGCCAGGGGAAGCGTGCCGGTGCAGGCTGGAGACCACCGTGAGCGTCGCAGCAACCTATAGGCGCCGAGAAGAACACTCAGCGCGACTACGCCCTCGCTGCCTAATCAGCGACCGCGTGTCTGTCAGCCCGGGTAGGTCCCTGACCCGGTCACTGGCATCAGCTAAGGGACTTCACGCCACCGTCCTGTCGTTCGGGCGGGTGGCGGACATTTCAGAGCGACTGGGCTCATCATCCGGGCACGTCCGCATGACCCGGAGAGCCGAGCAGAGGTAGCCGCGGACTGCGCACGGAGAAGCCCTGGCGAGGTCGCGAAGGACCCGGGTTCAATTCCCGGCGGCTCCACCGACAGGCCCCCTGACCCACCGGTCAGGGGGCCTTTTCTGTGTCTGGGCCACGTCCCGGAGGGCGCCCGTGGGCACATTCTGGGTATACCTCTCCGTGGATGGGGAGACAGCAACCCCGCAGGTTGGTCCGACCGACTTCCGGGGGTTGCTGTCTCACGCAGGGGCCCGCGAAATCGCGACGGTGACCACCACCGAAACAGCCTCGGCGACCATCACGGTGACTCGGGGTCCAAAGTATGCTTATAATCCTCTTCGTCGTTTCATCACAGGTGATTGTTTAGCTCTCCACCTCCGTCGTCCATGCCTCAGGAGTCCACGTGCGTCTGTCCACCCGTCACCGCCGCAACCGTCCCGCTCTTCGTTCGATGCTCACCGCCGCCGCAGCCACCGTCGCGGTCGCCGTCGTCGGAGCGCCGATGGCCTCGGCCGTGGGCTTCTCCGCCGGCATCGTCGCCACCCCTGCGATCCCGCGGTGCGAGCCGAACATCGTGGTCATCGTGCCCGGTGGCGGCCAGTCCTCCACGGCTCTGCCGGAGAACCTGCCGGTCGGGGCCTACACCTCGGACCTCGGCGCGATGCTCGAGAACTTCGGGAAGTCCACCACCCGCACCGTCTCCTACGACGCCCTGCCGTTCGTCTCCACGGCATACAGCAAGATCCAGTCGCAGGGCATCACCCGCACCAACCAGCTCATCTCCCGGACCGCGGCGGAATGCCCGTCCTCCCAGATCAGCCTCGTCGGCTACTCCCTGGGAGCGGACGTGGCGTCCCGCGTGGCCGCCGAGATCGGCCACGGGCGCGGCCCCATCGACGCCGACAAGTTCGGTTCCGCCGCGGTGATCTCCAGCCCGAACCGTGGTGCGGACTCGGTCGAGGGCGGTAGCGCCCGCGGCGGTGCCGGCGTGTTCGGCGCCCTGCCGGGCGGTTACGGTGAGGTCGCCGACCGCGTGATGGACGTGTGTGCTGCCGCCGACTACATCTGCAACTCCGACGAGCGCACCGAGAACACCCGTGAGCGCGCCGAGGCCGTCACCCAGATGACCGCGCTCGACCAGACGCTGACCGGTAGCTCGGACATCCGCGGCGTCGACAACCGCAGCGTGGTCGCCGAGGTTCCCTTCGGCCTGGCCCCCGGCCAGTACGCGCACGTCTCCAGCTACGGCGGCAACGGTGGGGTGAACCCGGTCTACGGGTTCCTGACCAGTAACTTCTGACATCACCGGTGGCACATCACGACACGGTGAGTAGGGGCAACACCCTGCCCATGGGGCTGATCGTGGCGGGCATCCTGCTCGTCGCGTCAAACCTGCGCGCCGCGATCACGACCGTCGGCCCGGTGCTCTCCTCGGTGGAGGGGGACCTGGGCCTGTCTGCGTCGGCGGCGTCGGTGCTGGTGAGTCTCCCGTTGCTGTGCTTCGCGGTGGTCTCGCCCCTGATCCCGCGGCTGGCGACGCGGTGGGGTCTGGAGCGGGTGATCGTCTCCGGACTCGTCCTGCTCGCAGTCGGCCTGCTGGTGCGCTCGACCCCGCCGCAGATGCTGCTGTGGGCGGGCACGGTGATGATCGGGGTGTCGATCGCAGCCCTCAACGTGGTGCTGCCCGCCCTGGTCAAACGCGACGTCCCGGGGCGTATCGGACAGGTCACCGGGGCGTACTCGGCGATGCAGTCGGGTTTCGCTGCGGTGGCGGCCGGGGTCGCGGTGCCCGTCGCCGGACTGACCTCCCTGGGCTGGCGTCTGCCGCTGGGGATGTGGGCGGGTCTGGCGCTGGTGACGATCGGCGTGCTGCTGCCACGCCTGCGTGTCGGGGGCCACGCCCCACGGCAGGACGCGGCGGCCGCCGCGTCCCGCCACGTCGAGCTGTCCGGCGATGCCGTGGCGCCGGTGGCGCCCGTGGCGCGGGCGGCACGGTCGGTGTGGCGCCAACGTCTGGCCTGGCAGGTCACTGTGTTCATGGGCCTGCAGTCGACCAGCTACTACGTGCTCGTCACCTGGCTGCCGGCCATCGAGGTCGACGCCGGGGTGGGGGACACCGCGGCCGGCGTCCACCAGTTCCTGCTGCACGTCTTCGGCATCGTCGGCAGTCTCGGCTGCTCGGCGTTGATCGCGAGGACGGCCGACCAGCGCGTGCTCGGGGTCGTGGTTCCGCTGACCATGCTCGCCGCGGTGACGGGCATGCTGCTGGCGCCGTCGGTGATGGTGCTGTGGGTGTGTCTCGCCGGTGTGGGCTGTGGGTCGAGCATCGTGCTCGCGCTGTCGTTCTTCGGGCTGCGCACCCGGGACCACGGGCAGGCCGCCTCGCTGTCGGGGATGGCGCAGTCGGTGGGGTACCTGCTGGCAGCGGCCGGCCCGGTCGCGGTCGGCGCCCTGCACGACGTGAGCGGCTCCTGGACGCCGGCGCTGGTGGTGCTCATCGTCGCCGACGTCCTGCTCGTCGCGGTGGGGTGGCGGGTCGGACGCGACCGCACGCTCGACTGAACCGGCCAGCTCAGTCGGCCTGCTCAGTCGGCCTGCTCGCGCAGCATGTTCTTCCGCACCTTGCCCGTCGACGTCCGTGGCAGCTCGTCGATGACGCGGTAGTCGCGCGGGACCTTGTAGCCGGCGATGAGGCCGCGGCAGTGGTCGATGACGGACGACTCCAGCGCCGCGTCCTGCTCCACGCCGGGGACGAGGACGACGTAGGCGCGCAGCGCCTCACCCCACCGGTCGTCCGGCACACCGATCACCGAGACGTCCGCCACCGACGGGTGGCTGATCACCGCCTGCTCCACCTCGATGGTGGAGATGTTCTCGCCGCCGGAGATGACCACGTCCTTCGCCCGGTCGAGGACCTGGATGTACCCGTCGGGGTGCTTGACCGCCAGGTCACCGGAGTGGAACCAGCCGCCGCGGAACGCCTCCTCGGTGGCGTCGGGGTTGTGGAAGTACTCGCGCATCACGATGTTGCCGCGCATCACGACCTCGCCCATCGTCTCCCCGTCGGACGGCACGTCCACCAGCGTCACGTCCGGCGGTGCGTCCTTCCCGATCTGCTCGACGACGCGGACCTCCTCACTGGTGACCATCGCCAGGCCCTGCCGTGACTTCAGGCGGGCACGCTCGGCCGTCGACAGCGTGGCCCAGTCCGGCTGCGGGGCGCAGGTGACCGTGGGGCCGTAGGTCTCGGTGAGACCGTAGACGTGGATCACGTCGATGCCGAGGTCCTCGCACGCGCCGATCACCGTGGGGCTCGGCGGCGCGCCCGCGGTCGCCACCGACAGGTCGGTGACCTGGTGCGCCTCCTCGGCGGAGACGATGGTGGCCAGCACCGCCGGTGCCCCGCACAGCCCGGTCACGCCTTCCTCGTCGATCAGTCGCCACACCTCGGGGCCGCGCACCGCACGCAACGCCACCTGGGTGGCGCAGGCCGCCATCGCCGCCCAGCCGGTGCACCATCCGGAGCAGTGGAACATCGGCAGGGTCCACAGGTAGACCGAGTCGCGGGTGTAGTTGTGCGTCATCACCATGCCCAGCGCGGCGAGGTAGGCGCCGCGGTGCGTGTAGACCACGCCCTTGGGGCGTCCGGTGGTGCCGGAGGTGTAGTTGATGGCGATGGCGGCGTCCTCGTCCCCGACGGTGAAGGGGAGCTCGGCGCCCTCAGCGCCCTCGGCGAGGTACTCGTCGAAGGTGGTGACGACCCCGGAGTCGGGGAACTTCGGGGTGGGCTGGGTGCCGTCGGCGTCCTGGATGAGCACGAAGGTGTCCACGAGCCCGGCGCTGCCGAGGGTGCGCCGGCAGGCGAGGATCAGCTCCTGCTCGCCGAACAGGGTGCCGATGCCGGCGTGGTCGCAGATGTAGCGCACCTCCGCCGGCGCCAGGCGCGTGTTGATCGGCACGAGGACGCCGCCGGCGAGGGGGACGGCGAACTGCGCGAGCAGCGCCTCGTAGCTGTTGGACGCCAACATGCCGACGCGTCCCCCGGGCCGCAGGCCGCGGCGCTGCAGCGCGCGGGCGAGACGCAGCGCGTCCTCCCGCATCCCGGCGAAGGTGACGCGACGCGGACCGTCGACGCAGGCCGTGCGGTCCGGGTGGATCGTGGCGCTGCGGTCGAGGAAGCGCAGCGGGGTCAGCGGGACGTTGAGGCCTGCGGTCATGGACGGTTCTCCTTTTGGACGGTGAATCAACACCTGCGAGGGTAACAGTGTCCGGCCGTGGCCGCGGCGTTACGGTTACGATCGGGGAGGAAACATTTACCGAGGAAAGGAACGGCCGTGAACATCAGCGACACCCGCCGCCGCGTGGTGGCCCTCGCCCTGGGAACCTGCATGGTCGGCGCGCTCGCCGCCTGCGGCGACGACAACGACAGCGACAGTGGTGGGGACGCCACGGGCGGCGACGCGACCGTCACGGTGACCGAGACGTCCGACGCGGGGGCGGGCGCCGACGCGAGCGGGACGAGTGAGCCGGGGAGCGGCTCGGGGAGTGGCTCTGCAGGCGGTGGCAGCGTGGCCAGCCTCGTCTTCGACGGGACGGACATGGCGTCCGACTTCAGCGACGTGCAGTGCCGGCAGGACGGCGCGGACGAGTTCGAGATCGACCTGCGCAACGCCGACGCGACGAGCCACGTGGAGGTCGACCTCGACACGAGGGACACTCCGCGCGTCGACGGTCTCGGCGTGGAGATGGAGGGCAAGGAGTGGGAGTCCACGGACGCCCGGGAGGCGGAGGCCACCGTCGAGGTCGACGGTGACACCTACCGGGTCCGCGGCGAGCTCGAGGTCGACGACGACCACCCGGACGCCGGCGACGTCGCCGAGCTGGAACTCGAGGTCAGCTGCGCCTGAGCCGGGGCCTTTTCTGGGGCCTGATCAGCGCCAGGGGGACTTCTGCTCGACCAGGAAGTTCTCCACCTCGGCGGTCGACGCCTTGAGCTTCGGGTCGAAGTCCAGGTAGGCCTTGGTCTCCCGGGCGACGAGTCCGGACAGGATCAGCAGGCCGACGAGGTTCGGCAGGGCCATCAGCCCGTTGGCCAGGTCGGAGAACGTCCAGGCCATGTTGAGCTCCATCGTGGCGCCGACGACGACCACGCAGGTGAAGACGATGCGGTAGGGGACCGTGGCGTAGTCACCGAAGATGCGCTGCGCGCTGCGCTCGCCGTAGTACGACCAGCCCAGGATCGTGGAGAAGGCGAAGAACACGATCGAGATCGTCACGATGTAACCGCCCCAGTGGCCCGGCAGGGCCTCGGCGAAGGCGTCACTCGTCATCGTCCCGGCCCGGTCCTCGCCTTGGTCCCACACGCCGCTGGAGATGATCACCAGACCTGTGAAGGACACGACCACGATGGTGTCGATGAAGGTCTGCGTCATGGAGACAAGGCCCTGACGGACCGGGTGGGTGGTCTTCGCCGCGGCGGCGGCGATCGCGGCCGAGCCCATGCCGGACTCGTTGGAGAAGATGCCGCGGGCGGCACCCATCTGCAGTGCCAGCAGGATGCCGGAGCCCACGAATCCACCGACGGCCGCGGTGCCGGAGAAGGCGTCCGAGAAGATCAGGCCGATGGCCTCGGGGATGGCCGCGGCGTTGATGGTGAGTACCGCCAGGCCACCGATGATGTAGACGGCGATCATCAGCGGGACGAAGCCGGCGGTGACCTGGCCGATGGCCTTGATGCCGCCGAGCAGGACCGCGCCGATGAGGATGAACAGGACGATGGCGGTGATCGTCGGGTCGACGCCGAAGGAGTTCTCCAGGTTCTCCGACACCGCGTTGGCCTGGGTCATGTTGCCGATGCCGAAGGAGGCGACGACCGCGGCGATGGCGAAGAACCAGGCCAGGAACTTGCCGACCGGGCCCTTGATGCCGCGCTCCAGGTAACGCTGGGGGCCGCCGGACATGTTGCCCTTGCCGTCGGTCACGCGGAAACGCACCCCGAGGAACGCCTCGGAGTACTTCGACGCCATGCCGAGCAGGCCGGTGATCCACATCCAGAACAGCGCGCCGGGGCCACCGATCGAGATGGCGGTGGCCACACCGACGATGTTGCCGACGCCGACCGTGGCGGCCAGCGCCGTGGTCAGCGCCTGGTACTGGGTGATGTCTCCCTTGGCGCCCTCGTCCTCACGGTCGATGAGCCCGAGGCGCAGTGCGGGGAACAGTTTGCGGAACTGGACCCCGCGCAACCTGATCGTCAGGATGAAGCCGGTGGCGAACAGGAGAGGGATCAGGAGCCACGGGCCCCAGACGAAGGACGCGGCGGTGTCGAGGCCGTCCTCGAAGCCCGAGGCCAGCTGCATGTCGGTTGTTTGCATGAGAGAAAGATAACCCGCCCGTGTTTCCGCCAGGTAATGAACAGGGAAGTTTTTCTGCGTGGGGGTGGAGGGGGGTCTGCTGTGCGTGCACTGTCAGTGCGGGAGCCCTGGTTGCCAGTTTGCTGGGAATGCCGACACCCCCGGCGGTCCCGTCTGGATTAGCGGCGCGGACGACAGATAGGGTGGACGCGGTCACGTCCTGCGAAAACGTCGGGGCGAGGAGAGAGAACACCGTGAAAGGTTGAGGTTTGTGAGTCAGAAGATCAAGGCGCCCAACGACAAGAACCGGAGCTTCCTCTGGGGGATCGTGGCGCTCGTGGTGATCTGCGTGCTGTTCATCGGTTTCATGGTCTTCAACGGCCGGAAGAGCGCCGACGTGGACCTCAGCGCGGCAGACGTGTCCTTCTCCGTGTCGGTGGAGGACGGTGTGGTCCAGCTCCGCTCTGGCGACGACAACGACGCTTCCACGGCGGAGGTGTTCGAGGACTACAGCTGCCACTACTGTGCCGAGCTGGTCGACGTCGACGGCGACTCGATGAAGGCCGCACTGGAGGACGGGGACCTCAACGTCGATCTCCACACCGTGAACTTCGTCAGCGGCAGCGACCCGGCGTCCACCCGGACCGGAGCCGTCGCCATGGCAATCGCGGACACCGGCAACGCCGGCGCATTCTGGGCCTTCCACGAGAAGGCTTTCGAGGACCAGACCACCGTCGCACGTGACTGGGGCTTCGATGAGCTGGCGGACGCCGCCGAGCAGCTCGGTGTCGAGGACTCCGTCGTCGAGTCGATCCGTGACGAGTCCGTCGTGGACACGTACAAGCCCCTGCTGGACGCGAACTCGGAGGAGCTCAACGAGCGGATGGACGGCCAGGCTGCCACGCCTGCCCTCTACGTCGACGGCGAGTCCTACGCGATCGAGCGGGACCCGGAGGATCCGGAGAAGATGAAGAACTGGGTCCCGGACGTCATCGCCGGCAACTCCGGTTCCGAGGAGTCGGACGCGGCGACGGAGTCGGAGTCCGCTGACTCCGAGTAGGTCCGCGTAGGTCCGCGTAGGTCGGGGCAGTTCGGAACAGTTCGTCCCCGAGGACGGCCTAAACACTGCAATTCGGTCCGGTCACTGCCAGTGACCGGACCGAATTGCATTGATTGCGCCGGGCGCCGGAGGCAGGGGACGGCGGGGAACATCCGCTGGATCGGGTGCCCGGCACCACAGCGGAAGACCGCGCACGAAAAAGTCCGCCCCCTGTTCTCCGGGGAGAACAGGGGGCGGACCGTGGTGGAGCTAAGGGGACTCGAACCCCTGACCCCCACACTGCCAGTGTGGTGCGCTACCAGCTGCGCCATAGCCCCGTACGCTGAGCGGAAGAAGAAGTGTTCCTCGCTGCGGACGAGACATAATGTACCCCAGGGCTCTCCGAGCACGCAAACCAGCAGGTGAGTGTGGCGAAAGACGCATTTCAGACGTTGGGGCGGGATGGGCCGGTGTGCGAGAATTGCAGTACATCGACGGCGGGCAGCGGGTCCGCTCCGGCACACGACGGGAGATCCAGTGACTACAGCGGTTGAGGAACGGGCGGGCGAGCGGCCGGACGGTCGCCAGGCGGGCCTCTGGGGAGGGTCTGCACCGTACGCGTTCGGGCTCGTCGTCTTCGGCGTCATCGGCCTGTTCATGTCGGGCCTGATCCTCTTCGACAAGATCAAGCTCATGCAGGACGCGAGCTTCACCCCGGCGTGCACCCTGAACGACGTCGTCTCGTGCACGGACGTGATGAACTCGAACCAGGCCTCCGCCTTCGGCTTCCCGAACCCCTTCATCGGTCTCGTCGGATTCGCCGTCGTGCTGTGCATCGGTGTGGCGCTCTTCGCCGGCGCCCGCTTCCGCGCCTGGTTCTGGTACGGCTTCCTCCTCGGACTGGCGCTCGCCGTGGTCTTCGTGCACTGGCTCGCCTACGAGGCGGTCTACGAGATCGAGGCCCTGTGCCCCTACTGCATGGTCGTGTGGGCGGTCGTCCTGCCGCTGTTCGTGTCCACGGTGGTGCGGATCGCGCACTCGCGGACCGAGGCCGCCGGGGGGACGGCGCCGCGTGGTGCGTCGGCTCTGTTCATGCCGCTGGCGGTCGTCGTCGTGTGGTACCTCGGATTCACCGCACTGATCCTCCAGCAGTTCGTGTTCTGAGCCCGGTAGGCACCGCCAACGGTGGCGGTTTGGTCAGGGCACCGTGTCAGGCTAAACTGTCGTGCTGTGTCGCGACCCGGGATTTCGCCGGGCTCGTACGTCGCTCTTCCGGACGCTTTCTGGCGTTCCGGGGAGTCTGATCAATTCCGATCAATCACGATCAACACCGCGCCGAGGTTCTGTGTGAGCAGCCCGGGGCGCACGACGAGAAAGGAGCGCCCGATGAAGGTCCGTAAGTCCCTTCGGTCGCTGAAGAACAAGCCGGGCGCCCAGGTTGTCCGCCGCCACGGCAAGGTCTTCGTGATCAACAAGAAGGACCCGCGTTTCAAGGCTCGCCAGGGCTGATCCAGCGGTCTTCCGTTTTTCGGACGAACCCCTCCAGTGCCGCCCCCTCGCCGGGGCGTGCACCGGAGGGGTTCTTTCGCGTCCGGGGTCGCACGGGGGAGTTCCGGAGGCAGTTACCTTCCGTGGAATTACATCAATGATTTTTCGGCCCAACATCTAGTGTCGACCCTCTCGCGCCACCTGCGAATACGCATCTTGTAACTACTATATCTTGTGTTCGAATGATGTGATTACCCCAATATCTCGTGGAAAAACGGGTTGTGTCCCGCTCCGATCCCGGTGTAGTGTCGTCGTCATCAGCCCGGCAGGGGCACCGCTCCGGGCACCCGGGGAACACGCACCGCCGGGCACGTCCCACCCCACGCATTTCGCCGTCATTCTTCACAGGAGCGCCTCGATGATCACCGTCTACACCAAGCCCGCCTGCGTCCAGTGCACCGCCACCAAGAGGGCCCTCGACAAGGCCGGACTTGACTACGAGATGGTCGACATCAGCCTCGACGACGAGGCCCGCGACTACGTGATGGCCCTCGGTCACCTCCAGGCCCCGGTCGTCGTCACGGAGGACGCCCACTGGTCCGGCTTCCGTCCGGACCGCATCAAGTCCCTGGACGTCGCAGCGGCCTGAGACCGTCCCCCGCGAGGGGGACGCGAACACCACCGGGAGGGCGCTGCAGCACGCAGCGTCCTCCCTCCTTTTTGTCACGTTTGACCCCTCGAACCCCTTGAAGTGGTGTTTTTCCATGGCTTCGCGCTCTGAACGCCGTCCGGGCAGGACGGCCCTGCGGTCGGTTCTGGCCGACACCACTCCGCTGCAGTCGCCGCACTTCCGGCGGTTGTGGACGGCCAACATCGTCACCGTCATCGGCTCCCAGCTGACCGTGGTCGTGGTTCCCGCGCAGATCTACTCGATCACGGGGAGCTCGGGTTTCGTGGGCCTGGCCGGTGCCTTCGGTCTGGTCCCGCTGATCGTCTTCGGCCTGTACGGCGGCGCGCTGGCGGACATGATGGACCGTCGGCGCCTGCTGATCATCACCACCGTCGGCCTGATCGCCACCGCGGTGGCCTTCTGGGCGCAGGCCGCCGCCGGGCTGGACAACGTGTGGCTGCTGCTGTCGATCTTCGCGCTGCAGCAGGCGTTCTTCGCCGTCAACCAGCCGACCCGCACCGCGATCACCGCCCGCATCGTCCCGGAGGGTGCGGTGGCCCCGGCCGTGTCGCTGAACATGACGGTGCAGCAGGCCGGCGCCATCCTCGGCCCCATCCTCGGTGGGCTGCTGATCCCGGTGACCGGCTACTCGCTGCTCTACCTGGTGGACGCCTTCTGCCTGGCGGCCACACTGTGGGCCGTGCTCAAGCTTCCGGCGCTGCCGCCGGACCTGAGCGGCGCAGGAGGCGCAGGCAGCGCAGGGAAGGACGCCTCGCGGCGCAGGACGCCGGGCTTCCGCAGCATCGCCGAGGGTTTCATCTACCTCGCGGCGATGCCGATCCTGCTGATGAGTTTCGTCATCGACCTGATCGCCATGATCTTCGGCATGCCGCGCGCCCTGATCCCGCAGATCTCCACCGTGGACTTCGGTGAAGCCGGGGACGGCGGCCTGTTCTACGCGCTGCTCTGGGCGGCGGTGCCCGCCGGCGCCGTGCTCGGCGGGATCTTCTCCGGCGCGGTGACCAGGCTGCGCCACCAGGGAGTGGGCATCGTGGTCTCGGTGCTGTGCTGGGGCGTGGCGATCATCGTGATGGGTGTGGCCGTCAACCTCGCCGACGGACGCATCGGCCTGTGGGCGTGCGTGGCGGTGTTCGCCTTCGTCATCGGCGGCCTGGCCGACATGTTCTCCTCGGTGCAGCGCTCGGCGATGCTCCAGGAGGCCGCGGACGACCGGATGCGCGGACGCCTGCAGGGCGTCTTCCTCATCGTGGTCGCCGGCGGCCCGCGCCTGGCGGACATGCTGCACGGCTGGGCCGGATCCGTCCTCGGCGCGGGCACCGCCACACTCGTCGGCGGCGTCCTGGTCGTCATCGGCACCGTCGTGGCGGTGGCGATCGTCCCGTCCTTCCTGAAGTACGTCCCTGCCCGGTTCGCCGAGCGGTAGAGTCCGTAAAGAGAATACGAGGTACAGCGAGCATGCTCATCGTCTATTTTTCATCGACCACCCGCAACACCGACCGATTCGTCCACAAGCTCGAGCTGCCCGCCGCGCGCATCCCGCTGCGCCGGTCGGACGAGCCGCTCGTCGTGGACGAGCCCTTCGTGCTCGTCTGCCCGACGTACGGCGGGGGAGCGTCGATCACCGGGGACGACTCGCGTCCGGTGCCCAAACAGGTCATCCGGTTCCTCAACGACCCCGGCAACCGCGCGCTGCTGCGCGGCGTGATCGCCTCGGGGAACCTGAACTTCGGCAAGGACTTCTGCCGGTCCGGGGACGTGATCGCCGCGAAGTGCGGCGTGCCCTACCTGTACCGTTTCGAACTCATGGGAACCCCCGACGACGTGACACGCGTGCGCGAGGGGCTGGCGGAGTTCGAGGACTCGCTGCGCCATGACGGGCGCTGGGAGGCCGTCGCATGACATAGGCCGCCGACTCCAGTAGACATAGACACAGACACCATCTTTTTTCACAACGGGGAGAGCCATGACCACCGATCTCGGGAAAACCGTCGCTGAACCGGTCCAGCAGGCCGACCAGCTCGACTACCACCAGCTCAACGCACTGCTCAACCTGTACGACGGTAACGGCCAGATCCAGTTCGACAAGGACCGCGAGGCCGCCAACCAGTACTTCCTGCAGCACGTCAACCAGAACACCGTCTACTTCCACGACCTGGAGGAGAAGATCGGGTACCTGGTCGAGAACAAGTACTACGACCCGGAGGTGCTCGACCAGTACGAGTTCGCCGACGTCAAGGCGCTGTTCAAGCGCGCCTACTCCCACAAGTTCCGGTTCAAGACCTTCCTCGGGGCGTTCAAGTACTACACGTCCTACACGCTGAAGACCTTCGACGGACGCCGCTACCTGGAGCGCTACGAGGACCGGGTGTGCATGGTCGCCCTCGGGCTCGCTGACGGCGACATCGAGCTGGCCGGCAACCTCGTCGACGAGATCATCGCCGGTACGTTCCAGCCGGCCACCCCGACGTTCCTGAACATCGGCAAGGCCCAGCGCGGCGAGCCGGTGTCCTGCTTCCTGCTGCGCATCGAGGACAACATGGAGTCCATCGGGCGCTCCATCAACTCCGCCCTGCAGCTGTCCAAGCGCGGCGGCGGTGTGGCGCTGCTGCTGAGCAACCTGCGTGAGACCGGTGCGCCGATCAAGCACATCGAGAACCAGAGCTCCGGCGTGATCCCGGTGATGAAGCTGCTGGAGGACTCCTTCTCCTACGCCAACCAGCTCGGTGCCCGCCAGGGTGCCGGCGCGGTGTACCTCAACGCCCACCACCCGGACATCATGAAGTTCCTGGACACCAAGCGGGAGAACGCGGACGAGAAGATCCGCATCAAGACCCTCTCGCTGGGCGTGGTCATCCCGGACATCACCTTCGAGCTGGCCAAGCGCAACGACGACATGTACCTGTTCTCCCCGTACGACGTGGAGCGCATCTACGGCCGTCCCTTCGCCGACATCTCCGTGACCGAGCACTACGAGGAGATGGTCGAGGACCCGCGGATCCGCAAGCGCAAGATCAACGCGCGCCAGTTCTTCCAGACGCTGGCGGAGATCCAGTTCGAGTCCGGCTACCCGTACATCATGTTCGAGGACACGGTGAACAAGGCGAACCCCATCGAGGGGCGCATCACCCACTCCAACCTGTGCTCGGAGATCCTGCAGGTCTCGACCCCCAGCGAGTTCAACGAGGACCTGACCTACTCCGAGGTCGGCGAGGACATCTCCTGCAACCTCGGTTCACTCAACATCGCCGCAGCGGTGGACTCGGACAACTTCTCGCGCACCATCGAGACCGCGATCCGCGGGCTCACCGCCGTGTCCGACCAGACGTCCATCGACTCGGTGCCGTCGATCCGTGAGGGCAACGACGGCTCCCACGCCATCGGGCTGGGCCAGATGAACCTGCACGGTTTCCTGGGCCGCGAGCACATCCACTACGGCTCGGACGAGGGCCTGGACTTCACCAACGTGTACTTCGCCGCGGTGATGTACGAGTGCCTCAAGGCGTCCAACACGATCGCGCGGGAGCGCGGGACGAAGTTCCGCAACTTCGCCAACTCCGACTACGCCTCCGGGGAGTTCTTCGACTCCTACGACCCGGCCGCCTTCCAGCCGCGTACGGAGAAGGTCGCCGCGATCATCGAGAAGTCGTCGATCCACGTGCCCTCCACTGAGGAGTGGGCGGAGCTGAAGGCGGCGGTGATGGCCGACGGCCTGTACAACCGCAACCTGCAGGCCGTGCCGCCGACAGGCTCGATCTCCTACATCAACAACTCGACCTCGTCGATCCACCCGATCGCCTCGAAGATCGAGATCCGTAAGGAGGGCAAGATCGGGCGCGTCTACTACCCGGCGCCGCACATGGACAACGACAACCTGGACTACTTCGAGGACGCCTACGAGATCGGCTACGAGAAGATCATCGACACCTACGCGGTGGCGACGCGCTACGTGGACCAGGGGCTGTCGTTGACGCTGTTCTTCAAGGACTCGGTCACCACCCGTGACATCAACAAGGCGCAGATCTACGCGTGGCGCAAGGGCATCAAGACCCTGTACTACATCCGCCTGCGTCAGACGGCCATGGCCGGCACCGAGGTCGAGGGCTGCGTGAGCTGCATGCTCTAAGGCTGCCTGGTTCGGCGCTCGGAGTGCCGGGTCGGGAACGAGTTGACCCCGCGCCACGTGCCGGATCCGCCCGCTCCGCGGCACGCGGAGACCGGATCCGGCACGCGACGCGGGGTTTGCCCCACCGGAGCCGCGCCGCCCCTCCTGCAGACGCAAAACGACCACCCTTGGTCGGTTCTGTTCGTTCAGAACCGACCCAGGGTGGTCGTGTCAGCTGTGCTGGTGCACGCCGGCGCAGGCCAGTGCGGCGGGGGAGTGCCTACTCGCCGTCGCGGGCACCGAGCTTGGCGTCGATGCGCAGCAGGCCGGAGCCGTCGTTGCCGACGGTCTTGATCCAGTCGATGATGTCGTTGACGGAGGACTCCTCCTCGATCTGCTCGGCCAGGAAGAAGTTGATCAGCTGGCGGGAGTCGATGTCGCCGGTCTCGTCCGCGGTGCGGGCGAGGTCGCGGATCAGCTCGGAGACCTTCTGCTCGTGGGCGAGGGAGGCCTCGAAGGCGTCCAGCGGGGTGGCGATCTTCAGGGAGGGCAGCTCGATGTCGGTGAGGTCGACGCGGGCGTCGCGGTCGAGCAGGTGCTCAGCGAACTTCGCGGCGTGCTCGCGCTCCTCGTCGGCCTGGGCGCGGAACCAGTCGCGCATGCCGAGGAAGGAGAGGCGGTCCATCTCGTAGGACAGCTGGGTGTAGATGAGGGCGGCCTGGTGCTCGGCGACGACCTGCTTGTTGACGGCTTCCTGGAACTTCTCGTTGATGCTCATGGCGGTAACGGTACTGATCGGTAAAACCTTTCTCTAGCCAGTTCAGGCTAACCAACGGCCTATCGGTGCAGGTGAAAAGGCATGTCTGCCCTAATTATGCCTTGCCTGCACTGCTTAGGGGTAAAGGGCGTTTCTGCAGGTCCACGCCTTTTCGTGCGAACCTCGGCGAATCGGAGCCTCGTATCACGAGGTTTCTAGGGTTAGCGTGGCCTCGGTCAAATTACCCTATAGTGGGGGTGAATTCGCCCCGATGTGTCGGGCGCCGGCCGTGGGACGCCGCCGACGGCGGCGTCCGGCGGACGGGTTAGCAGGGGCGGTCGCGGACGGCTAGGATGGCGGTGACTTGCGCCCGCCGTTCGCGTCGTCCGGCGTGGCGCTTCACGCATCATCACTTGCCCTTCAGGAGAGGTACATGACCACGTCCCGGCAGCCGCACTCGCCCGTCCACCACAGTGAGGGGGGTCCGGTCACCGCCATCAACTGGAACACCATCCCGGACGACAAGGACCTCGAGGTGTGGGACCGGTTGACGGGCAACTTCTGGCTGCCGGAGAAGGTGCCGCTGTCCAACGACATCCAGAGCTGGGGCACGCTCACCGAGACCGAGAAGCAGGCCACCATGCGTGTCTTCACCGGTCTGACGATGCTGGACACGATCCAGGGCACCGTGGGCGCGACCAGCCTGATCCCGGACGCCATCACCCCGCACGAGGAGGCGGTGTACACCAACATCGCCTTCATGGAATCGGTGCACGCCAAGTCCTACTCGTCGATCTTCACGACCTTGTCCTCCACCCCGGAGATCAACGACGCCTTCCGCTGGTCCGAGGAGAACAAGAACCTCCAGGACAAGGCCGACATCATCCTGAACTTCTACCGGGGCGACGACCCGCTGAAGAAGAAGATCGCCTCCACGCTGCTGGAGTCCTTCCTCTTCTACTCGGGCTTCTACCTGCCGATGTACTGGTCCTCGCACGCGAAGCTGACGAACACCGCGGACCTGATCCGCCTGATCATCCGCGACGAGGCGGTGCACGGCTACTACATCGGCTACAAGTACCAGCGCGGGCTGGAGAAGGTGTCCGAGCAGCGTCGCCAGGAGCTCAAGGAGCACACCTTCGACCTGGTCTTCGAGCTCTACGACAACGAGTCGCAGTACACCGAGGACATCTACGACGACCTCGGCTGGACCGAGGACGTGAAGCGTTTCCTGCGCTACAACGCCAACAAGGCGCTGAACAACCTCGGTTACGAGGGGCTGTTCCCGGCCGACGAGACGAACGTCTCCCCGTCGATCCTGTCCTCGCTGAACCCCGGCGGCGACGAGAACCACGACTTCTTCTCCGGTTCGGGTTCCAGCTACGTGATCGGCACCGCCGAGAACACCAACGACGACGACTGGGATTTCTGAGCTCGGAGCTCTGGGCCAACTGCGCCAGGTTCGCCCGCCCCGCCTGTCGTCCCCGCGAGGGGACACGGCGGGGCATTTGCGTCTCAGGAACGCCATAGCGTCCTGAAAGGATCGTCTTGCAGGACGCTGCGCCGGCTCTCCGGCGGTGCGGCGCCGTGCGGCGCAGTGCGGCGCAGTGCGGCGTCCTGACCTCCGAGCAGGACGCACCGCGTCGGCCACGGGCCTGTCAGCGACCATTTCCGACCATTTCCGGCTGTTTCGAGCACGGGGCGTGGTGATGCGGGGGTGGGTTCCCGACGGGTGCGCGGCGCCTCGGACGGTGGGGGAGTGCAGGGGTTCGTGCACCCCCGATCGTGTCATTTGGGGCAGGTGGGGGGCTCCGGCTATTAAAGCCGGGGCCGAGGGATTAGTATTGTCCCCAGTCTGTGCGGGTGGCCCCGTGACGGGTGACGTTCAACGACACCGGGTCCTCGCTGTGCAGCTCATTCACTGGGTGTCGTCCCGACGAACGGCACCGCGTAGTCAGGAGGATTGAATGACCGCAGTAGCGCCCAGGGA
>JAKDIS010000073.1 GCA_030450335.1 Corynebacterium sp.
GGCACACTCTCCGGCGACACCTTGAGCCCTCAGGTCGAATCTCACGAAGAGAATCGACCTGAGGGCTCAAGGTGTCGCGACCGGCGCAGCAGAGCGGACGCTACTTGCGCATCGAACCGGTCTCGAGGAACCGGGTGTGGAACTCGAAGGCCTTGGTCAGATCGTGCGGGGTCTGCTGGAACTTCGACTTGGAGGCTGCCTCCACGTACTCCTCCAGCAGCGGCTGGTAGGACGGGTCGGCGACCGCGATCATCTTCTTCACACGGTCACGCGGTGCCAGGCCACGCAGGTCGGCGAAGCCGTTCTCCGTGATGACGACCATGGCGTCGTGCTCGTGGTGGTCGATGTGGGAGGCGAAGGGCACGATGGCGGAGATGTCGCCGCCCTTGGCCACCGACGGGCTGATGAAGGAGGAGATGAAGGCGTTGCGGGTGAAGTCACCCGAGCCGCCGATACCGTTCATCACGCGGGAACCGGAGACGTTGGTGGAGTTGATGTTGCCGTAGATGTCGGCCTCGATCATGCCGTTGGTGGCGATCAGGCCGAGCCGGCGGATGACCTCCGGGTGGTTCGAGACCTGCTGCGGGCGCATGATGATGTTCTCGCGGTACTTCGCGGCCTCCGCGTTCATCTTCTCCGCGTACTCCGGGGACAGGGAGAAGGAGGTCGCCGAGGCGACGGTCATCTTGCCGGCGTCGATCAGGTCGACCATGCCGTCCTGGATGACCTCGGTGTAGGCGGTGATGTTCTCGAACTTGGAGTCCAGCAGGCCGGCCATCACGGCGTTGGGCACGTTACCGACACCCGACTGCATGATGTAACGGTCGTAGGACAGGCGGCCGGCGGCGACCTCACCCTCCAGGAAGTCCAGGAAGTGACCGGCGATCTTCTTCGAGGTCTCGTCCGCCGGGGTGAAGGGGGCGTTGCGGTCGGGGGCGTCGGTCTCGACGATCGCCACGATCTTGCTGGTGTCGAACTCCAGGGCGGTACCGCCGATACGGTCACCGGGGGAGGTGATGTTGATCGGGGTGCGCTGCCCGGCCGGCTCGATGCGGTAGATGTCGTGCATGCCCTCGAGGTCGCGGGACTGCCAGTCGTTGACCTCGATGATGACCTTGTCGGCGGCGTCGATGTACTCGAGGTTGTTGCCGACGGCGGAGGACGGGACGACGGTGCCGTCCTCACGGATGGCGACGGCCTCGATGATGGCGACGTTGAACTTGCCGAAGAAGCCCTCCTGGACCTGCTTGCCCAGGTGGGACAGGTGGATGTCCCAGTACTTCGACTCGCCAGCGTTGATCTGCCCACGCAGGACCGGGTCGGAGTTGTACGGGGTGCGGAAGCTGATGGCGTTGGCCTCGGCGAGGACCCCGTCGCAGTCGACCGCGGTGGACGCGCCGGTGAACAGCTCGATCTGGAACTCGTCGCCCCGGTCGTGTGCGGCCTTGGCCCGCTCCGCGATGGCGGTGGGGAGGACCTTCGGGTAGCCGGCGCCGGTGAAGCCGGAGGTCCCGACTTTGTCGCCGTTGTTGACGAATTCAGCGGCCTCCTGGGCCGACATGACCTTCGACTTCAGTCCGGTGTGGGCGATGCGCTCAGACACTTTCTCTCCTCATGTTTTGTCCCGTTGTTTTCGGAAGTATCTCTGCAAATATCACGATTGTTTCTGTAGCAAACGTGACCTCTGCCACCATTGATAGCACAAGAGCGTCCTACGACGGCAGCGAGCAGTCAGGTGCGGGTGTGGCCGCACACAGCTGATTGTAGTGACCGCTCAGATCACAGGACTTTGCACCTCCCCCACCGTGGTGTGAGAATCGGGGGGTGATCACCACCTCAACCACACCCGCCCTGTCCATCGGACGTTTCGACCTGGACTCCCCCGTCGTCCTGGCACCGATGGCCGGCGTCACCAACGTTGCCTTCCGCACCCTGTGCCGCGAGCAGGAGCGCGAGCGCATGGGCAGCGTCGCCGGGCTCTACGTGTGCGAGATGGTCACGGCCCGCGCCCTGGTGGAGCGCAACCCGAAGACGATGCACATGACCACCTTCGCCGCGGACGAGGACCCGCGCAGCCTGCAGCTCTACACGACCGACCCGGAGTACACCTACAAGGCCGCGCGCATGATCGCCGAGGAGGACCTCGCCGACCACATCGACATGAACTTCGGCTGCCCCGTCCCCAAGGTCACCCGCCGCGGCGGCGGCTCGGCACTGCCGTTCAAGCGGCGTCTCTACGCCTCGATCGTGCGCGCGGCGGTCAAGGGCGTGCAGGACGCCGGGCACCCGGAGATCCCGGTCACCGTGAAGTTCCGCGTCGGCATCGACGACGACCACCACACCCACCTCGACGCCGGACGCATCGCCGCCGACGAGGGCGCGGCCGCCGTCGCCTGCCACGGCCGCACCGCCGCGCAGCGCTACTCCGGCACCGCGAGCTGGGACGAGATCGCCCGGCTCGTCGAGCACATGGACGGCACCGGCGTGCCGGTGCTCGGCAACGGCGACATCTTCAAGGCGTCGGACGCCGCGGCGATGATGGAGCGCACCGGCTGCGACGGCGTCGTCGTCGGACGCGGGTGCCTGGGTCGCCCGTGGCTGTTCGCCGAGCTCTCGGCGAACCTGCGCGGGCTGCCCGTGCCGGCCGAGCCCACCCTGGCGGAGGTGTGCCGGATCATCATGCGTCACGCCGAGCTGCTCTCCGCCCACGAGGGCGAGCAGTACGGCGTGCGCGAGATGCGCAAGCACATGGCCTGGTACATGCGCGGTTTCCCCGCCGGTGGTGACGTGCGCCGCCAGCTGTCCCAGATCACCGACCTGGAGTCGCTGCGCCGCGTCCTGGACCCGATGTGGGAGTCGACGGCCACCGCCGTGGACGCCGACGGTGCGCGTGGCCGCCAGGGCTCGCCCGGCAAGGTCGCGCTGCCCGACCGCTGGCTGGACGATCCCGAGGATCTGACCAGCACCGTTGCCGAGGATCCCGAGGCCGACGGGGCAGCACTCAACGGCGGTTAATAACTTTTACGAACGTACCCTCCGTTCACCGAGCAGAACGGGCGTACCGGCCGTACACTGGCGCCATGCGCACCGTGTACCAGGAACAGATGCGGATCTTCGCCCATGAGCTCGCACTCATGGCCGACCAGGTCCGGCAGATGATGTCTCAGGCGTGCGACGCCCTGTTCAACCAGGACATCGACACCGCCGAGCAGGTTCTCAGCTCCGTCACCGCCATCGAGGACCTCCGTCAGAGTGCCGAGTCCCGCTCCTTCGAGCTGCTCGCCCTGGAGGGCCCCGTGGCACGCGACCTCCGCCAGGTCGTCTCCGGCACCTACATCGTCGAGGACCTGGCCCGCATGGCCACCCTCGCCGTGCACATCGCCCGCACCTCGCGGCGCCGCCACCCGGAGTCGGCCGTGCCGGAGATCACCCAGCCCTACTTCCGCGAGATGGCGCGCCTGGTCGACGGCATCGGCGAGAAGCTGCACGACGTGCTCGTCACCTACGACCCGGAGAAGGCCATGGAGCTCGCCCTCGACGACGACGCCGTCGACGACCTCCACGAGCACATGTTCCACATCACCGGCAAGAAGGAGTGGCCCTACCCGGTCTCCGCCGCCGTGGACGTGACCCTGCTGTCCCGCTTCTTCGAACGCTACTCCGACCACGCGGTGAACATCGGCACCCGCGTGGTGTACCTCGCCACCGGCAAGCGTCCCCAGGAATACGAGGTGTCCCGGCGCTCCGAGGAGCAGCAGGAGACCATGCGCGAGCAGTTCGACGAGATCCGCCGCCGCTACGGCGCCGACCCGTTCTAAAGGTCCCCCTCCCCCACGTCCACGCGCGGACAACCCCCCAGGTCGGCATCACCGACCTGGGGGGTTGTTCGTCCGGGGCGCGTCAGTCCTGCGCGGTCAGTCCTGCGCGGTGAGTGCCGTCAACGCCGCCAGTGCCGCGTCCGCCAGCACCTCCGGGGACTGCGCGGCGTCCACCCGCACGCCGGCCTCGTCGGCGCGCAGGCGCTCCAGCTCGGCGTACTGGGCGGTGAGCACCTCTTCGTCCGGGTACTCGCCGGTCCGCTTCAGCGAGCGGTCGCGGATCACGTCGGCGGTGCCGTGCACGTGCACGAAGAACACGAAGCCCTCGGCCTCGCGGAAGATGTCGCGTGCACGGCGCCCCAGCCCCAGGCTCACCACCACCGTGGAGTTCCCCTGCTGCGCCTGCTCCGTCAGCCAGTCGCGGATGGAGTACGCCCACGGCAGGCGTTCCTCCGGTGTCAGGAAGCCGCCGGCCTCCATCCGGCTGCGGACCTCCTCGGGCTGCAGCCCCTCCGCCGTCGCCCCGGTGAACCCGGTGCGCTGCTGCAGCTCAGCGGCCAGCGGAGCCTTGCCGCTGCCGCTCACCCCCATCAGGACGATATGTACCGGTGCCATCACCGACTCCTTTCACTTTCCCCCACTCTGGCACAGAACCGTCGTCGGGGGTGGGAGTGGGGAATCTAGCCGAAGCGCCCGGAGATGTAGTCCTCGGTCTCCTTGCGCTCCGGGCTCTCGAAGATCTTCTTCGTCGGCCCGACCTCCACCAGCTTGCCGGGCTTACCCGTGGCCTCCAGGGAGTAGAACGCGGTCTGGTCGGACACGCGCGCAGCCTGCTGCATGTTGTGCGTGACGATCACGATGGTGAACTCCTCCTTCAGCTCGTGGATGAGGTCCTCCACCGCCAGCGTCGAGATCGGGTCCAGTGCCGAGCACGGCTCGTCCATGAGCAGCACCTCCGGCTCCACGGCGATCGCCCGGGCGATGCACAGTCGCTGCTGCTGACCGCCAGAGAGCCCGCCGCCGGGCTTGTCGAGGCGGTCCTTGACCTCCTCCCACAGGTTCGCCGAGCGCAGGGACTTCTCGGCGACCTCGCGCAGCTTCTTCTTGTTCTTCTCGCCGGCGAGCTTGAGCCCGGCGATCACGTTCTCCTCGATGGACATCGTGGGGAACGGGTTGGCCTTCTGGAACACCATGCCGATGGTGTTGCGCACGCCGACGGGGTCGATGTTGCGGCCGTAGATGTTCTCGCCGTCCAACAGGACGTCGCCCTCCACGTAGGCGCCCGGGATGACCTCGTGCATACGGTTGAGCGTGCGCAGGACGGTGGACTTGCCACAACCGGACGGGCCGATGAAGGCCGTCACGGAGCGCGGCGGAACCTCCAGGTTGACGTCCTTCACCGCGTGGAAGTCCCCGTAGTAGATGTTCACGTCGTGCAGGTCGAGGCGTTTGGCCATGGTCTGTTTCCTTAGCTGGTTTTCTGGCTGGTCTCTAGCTGGACTTGATCGAGAACTTGTTGGAGATGAACCGCGCCCCGATGTTCAGTGCGCCGATGAGGACCACGAGGGTCAGGGCCGCGCCCCACAGTCGAAGCAGCACCTCGTCGCTGGCCTGCAGCTTGTACATCTCCAGCATGAACAGGGGCAGCGAACTCTGGTTGCCGTCGAAGACGTTCCAGTTGATCACCGGGGTCGCGCCGACGAGGATCAGCACGGGGGCGGACTCACCCATCACGCGGGCCACGGCGAGCATCACGCCGGTGACGATGCCGGACAGGGCGGTGGGTAGCACGATGCGCACGATCGTCTTCCACTTGGGCACGCCCAGGGCGTAGGCCGCCTCACGCAGGTCCATCGGCACGATGCGCAGCATCTCCTCGGTGTTGCGCACGATCACCGGCACCATCAGCAGCACCAGCGACAGCGACACGGCGAAGCCCGAGCGCTCGAAGCCGAACATGGTGATCCACAGGGCGTAGACGAACAGGGCCGCCACGATGGAGGGCACACCGGTGAGGATGTCGACCATGAACGTGGTGGTGCGTCCCAGCCAGCCGCCACGGGAGTACTCCACGAGGTAGACGGCGGTGAAGATGCCGACGGGCACGGAGATCACGGTGGTCACCGCGACCTGGGTCAGCGTGCCGATCACGGCGTGCACGATGCCGCCGCCGGCGACGTTGGAGAGCTGGCCGAACATGTCGTAGATCCACCAGTCCACGCTGAGCAGGGCGGGGATGCCGCGCTGCACGAGCACGAACAGGACCCACACCAGCGGGAGGATCGCCAGGCCCATGGTCGCGTAGATGACCACGGTGGCCAGGACGTTGCGGGCCTTACGGCCGGTGGAGATGTCGGTGAAGCCGCTCGGCGCCAGTGCGGAGTGCGGGCGGTTGTCGAGCTCGGTGGGGTCAGTGGGCACAGACGTGGCCATCGCAGTCGTCCTTTCCGCTACTTGGTGTTGTTGACCAGCGACCGGGCGGCGGCGTTGACCAGGAAGGTCAGCACGAACAGCACCAGTCCGGCGGCGATGTAGGCGCCGGCCTTGAGGTCGTCGTTGAATTCGGGGGCTGCGTTGGCGATGGCGGTGGCGAAGGTCGTGCCGCCGTCCATCAACGATCCGCGGAAGCCGGGGGCCGAGGCGATGACCATGTACAGCGCCATCGTCTCACCGAGCGCGCGGCCCAGGCCGAGCATCGCGCCGGAGATGTAGCCGGACCTGCCGAACGGCAGGACGGTCATGCGCACCACCTCCCAGCGCGTCGCGCCGAGGGCGAGTGCCGCCTCGATCTGACCCCGCGGGGTCTGGACGAACACCTCGCGCGCCGTGGCGGCGATGATCGGCAGGATCATGATCGCCAGGACGATGCCACCGGTGAAGATGTTGCGGCTGGTCGAGAACGCCGGTGAGGTGCCCTGCTCCCAGTTGAAGAGGATGAACCCGCCGGCCCAGCCGGTGAGCCACTCGTAGAACCCGCCGAGGGCCGGGCCGAGCACCTGCATGCCCCAGATGCCGAAGACGATGGACGGCACCGCGGCGAGCAGGTCGATGACGAATCCCAGCGGCCGCACCGCCCGCTTCGGGCAGTAGTTCGACAGGAACACGGCGATGCCCAGGGCGACGGGCATGGCGATCAGCAGTGCCAGCACCGAGACCATCACGGTGGTGAAGAACATGTTCGGGATCCCGAACTGCATCCACCCGCCCTCGTTGGTGCTGTGGTTCAGGTCCCAGCGGTCACCGTAGGTGAAGAAGCTGAGGAACCCGTCGCGTTCCCGCGACAGCGCGGGGATCGCCTGCAGCAGCAGGAACAGTCCGATGGCGCCGATGATCACGGTGATCAGCGCGGCGGCACCGGTCGACAGCGTCTCGAAGACGCGGTCCCCGGTGCGCTTCACCGCACCGTCGGAACCGCGGCGGGACGCGCCGGATGCGCCGGCGGCACCGTCAGTGCCGGACGTGCCGGACGCCGCGGCGTCCTGCGTCGTGCCGTCCTGCCCGCCGTCTGCCGCCACGGGCGTCTCGGGGTCCGTCTCGGGGTGGGAGTTGGTCATGCTACTGCAGCGCGTCCACGGCGGTCTCGAGCTTCTCCTTGAAGGAACCGCTCAGCGGGATGTAGCCGGACTCCTCGAGCTGGTCGTTCTGGTTGTCGAGGATGGTGTGCAGGAAGTCCTTGACCTTGGCGGCGGTGTCCTCGTCGTAGCCGGCGGAGCAGACGATCTCGTAGGTCGTCAGCGCCAGCGGGTACGCGCCCTCCTCCTTCATGGAGAACAGGGCCTCGGAGTCCACGACCAGGTCGTTGCCCTCACCGGAGAAGGCGACCTCGTCGAGGGCCTTGTTCACGGTCTCGGCGTTGAGCTCGGTCGGGCCGGCACCGAAGTCGAGGTTGGCGATGCCCAGGTCGTTGGCGGTGGCGAAACCGGACTCCACGTAGGTGATCGAGCCGTTGGTGGCCTTGACCTGGTCGGCCACACCGGAGGAACCCTGCGCACCGGAACCGACGCGGGTCGGGAAGGTCTTGCCCTCGTCCTCCCACAGGCCGTCGGTGGCGGTCTTCAGGAAGGACTGGAAGTTGTCGGAGGTGCCGGACTCCTCGGCGCGGTAGAGCACGTCGATCGGCATGTCGGGCAGGTCCACGCCCTCGTTCTCGGCGGCGATGGCCTCGTCGTTCCAGTTGCGGATGTCGCCCTTGAAGATCTTGGCGACGGTCTCCACCGACAGGTTCAGGTCGTCGACACCGTCGAGGTGGAAGGCCACCGCGACCGGGCCGACGACCATCGGCAGGTGCCAGGCGGGGTTGTCCTCGCAGCGCTCCGCGGCGGCCGCGGCCTGCTCCTCGTCGAGGGCGGAGTCGGAACCGCCGAAGTCGACCTGGTCGGCGATGAACTGCTTCTGGCCCGCGCCGGAACCGGTGGCGTTGTACGCCAGCACGGCACCGGGGACGGCGGAGGAGTAGGCGACGCCGAACTGCTCCATCGCCTTCTGCTGGGAGCTGGCTCCCTCTCCGCGGAGCTCGCCCTGGGTGTCGGAGAGCTCGTAGGAGCTGTCGGTCGAGGCACCGTCCCCGTCACCGGAGTTGGAGTTCGAGCAACCGGTGAGGACGAGCGAGCCGGCGGCGACGGTCGCTGCCGCAGCGGTCAGGGTGCGGCGGCGGGAGGTCGAGATCTTCACAGTGGGTAGTCCTTACACATGCGTTGTGGGTTGACGACGCACCGTACGTTAGCCACCGGTGGTGGACGTGAGACACCCTGGAGGTGAACGGAAGATGAATATATTCACGGCGGATGTGAGCCGCCGCCGCACCCCAGCTACACCATGCCGCGGTAGACCACGTCGCGGTGCACGACCTCGAAACCGAGACGGCGGTAGGTCGCCACGGCCGGGGCGTTGTCGCCCTCTACGTACAGGTCAACGGCCTGCGCTCCCCCGTCGATCAGGTACCCCACCCCGACCAGGGTCACCGGGCCGCCGAGCCCACGGCCACGGGCGGCGTCCGCCAGACACACCACGTACACCTCGCCGTGGGGGTCGCCGTCCGGACGTTTCGTCCAGTGGAACCCCAGGCACTCCTCCCCGTCGAAGAGGAAGAGGACGCCGGCGGGGTCGAACCAGTCCGCCTCCCGGGCCTCGTCGAGCGCGCCCTGGTCCCAGCCGCCCTGCTCCGGGTGCCAGGCGAAGGCCTCGTTGTTGACGCGCAGCCACTCGGTGTCGACGTGCCCGGCACCGAAGGCCTCGGCCGCCGCAGTGTAGTCCAGGACCTGAAGACCCTCCTCCCCGACGGTGGCGAGCGCCTCGTCGCGCCCGGCGAGCAACGCCTCACGGCGCTCGGCACCAGAGCAGTCGACCGACATCTTCAGCAGTTCACGGGTGGTCCGTGCACCCCGCCCGTCGGCGAACCCCTTCGCCGACTCCAGGTCGCCGTGCGACCAGACGCTGAGCTGAAGCTCCACGTCGATGTGCCGGGCGATCTCGCGCAGCATGCCCGTCGCCACGCCGCGCCGGCGCACGTCCGGACGCACCGCCAGCTCGGCGACGTAGGACGAGTTGACGGAGACCACGCCGACGACCGTGTTCTCCCCGCCGTCCCCGCCGGCGACCTCGGCGACGAGGTGGCGATAACCCTCCGTCCCGTCCAGCGAGCGCAGGAACGCCTCGCTGTAGGCGGGCACACCGTCGGCGTCCTCCACCGCGGCGAGCAGTGCGTCGATGCCCTCGCGCAGCGGTGCGTCCTGCCCCGGGACGAACTCGCGGTGTACGGGGTCCACCCTGCCTGTGTCCGGTGTCTGGTCGGTCTCGTTCGTGCTCATCGTCGTCCTCTCCTCGGACTGTTTCGGGGCTGTTTCGGGGCTGTCTCAGGCCCCATCCAGTTCCACTGCCTTGTAGCCCACGTTACGCACCGTGGCGATGACCTTCTCGTACTCGTGGCCGAGCTTGGCGCGCAGGCGACGCACGTGCACGTCCACCGTGCGGGTGCCGCCGAAGTAGTCGTAGCCCCACACGTCCTGCAGCAGCTGCTCGCGGCTGAACACCCTGCCGGCGTGCTTGACCAGGAAGTACAGCAGCTCGAACTCCTTGTACGTCAGGTCCAGCGGGCGACCCTCCACCCGGGCGACGTAGGTGACCTCGTCGACTATCAGCCCGCCGATCGTGGCGACCTGGCTGTCCTCGGCCTCCTCGACGGGCACCGGACGGCGGGTCATCAGCATGCGCAGGCGGGCGTCGACCTCGGTGGGCGTGGCGGAAGGGAGGAGGAAGTCGTCCACCGCCCAGGAGCCGTCCAGCGCGATCACGCTGGTCTCCTCGATGGCCACGGACACCGGCAGCGTGGGGTACGCCGCGGCGACGGAACGGCACAGGTCGCGGGCGCCGAGCAGGTTGGCGCCGGTGACGTCGATCATCACGACCTCCGCGCCGCTGATCTCCTTCACCGAGGACGGTGCGGGACGCAGGATGACCACCTCGTGGGACAGCAGTGCCAGCGACGGAAGCACCTCTGAAACGTCGTCCTTGTCAGAGAGCACGGTCAGTTTCAAGGCCGTCGTCCTTCCTTCGGTGTGACTTCGCCGGGACCGTTGCGTCCCGGCACCGTCACCACTTTACACCGGCCGGACCTGCATAATCTCGGTGACCGACCACCGCAACAGCCTCGAAACGAATCCGTAACATTTCGCACATTCGGCCCCACCCCCGCCACTTTGTATGCTGGGGCGGTGACCGAGACCACCGAAACCCCCGCCTCAGGACGAGACGACGGCCAGGACGCAGGACAGGACGCAGGACGCAGCGAGCGCCGTCAGGGTCGTCAGGGTCGCAGCCCGCGCCGCCGCGCGGTCACCGTCCTGCTCGTCGTGGTCGCCGTCCTCGCCGCCACCGTGGGCGCGGCCGTCGTCGCCGACAGCCTGGTCGCCGCGCGGGTGGAGAAGAGGATCTCCGACCGCATCTTCGAGGAGGCGAACCTGGCCACCCCGCCGCACGTGCAGGTGACCGGGACGCCCTACCTCGCGGCCGTGTTCACCCACGAGGTGCCGTCGATCCAGGTGGAGTCCACCGACGTGGAGATCCCCGGCTTCGGCCGTGTCACCGTGTCGTCGTCCGCCACGAAGATCACCCTCGGCAAGGACGCGGTGCTCTCCGGCGACTTCACCGACGCCCCCGCCCGCGAGGTGTTCACCCGTGTGCAGATGGACACCGTGGAACTCGGCGAGCGCATGGGCATCGACGACCTCGGACTGGCCTCGCAGGACAACTCCTCGCCCACCGGCGGCTGGGAGACCGAGGGCTACCTCTCCGGCACCCCCGACGGGCTGTCCGAGGAGGACTCGGGACGTTACGAGGTGGGTGTCCGCCTGCGCGTGTGGCAGGGCGACGTGTACCTCAGCCCCACCGAGATCACCGACACCCCGCACTCCACCGCGCCGGAGGATCTCGACGACGAGCTGACCGAGCAGGTCCTCGACGCCTTCACCCTGGAGATGCCCGGGGAGAACCTGCCGTTCCGCAGCCCGCCGCGGCGCGTGTACACCGCCGGCGGCACCCTGTTCATCGAGGCGGAGCAGAACTACACGCGGGTGAGCGTGGCCGACCTGGCGCCGAGCTCCGGCCCGTTGGACGAGGACGAGCAGGCCGGACTGTAGTTCCCCCGCTCCAGATCCCCGCTCCGCTTCCGGTCCCGCCGCGGGCGGACCGGTACGCTGTCACACATGACTAGCGAGAACCCCATCTCCGGTAACGAGGCCGTCGCCCGCGCGGAGGAACAGTCCAAGCAGACCGCCGGACGCAACATCCCCACCCTCGGTGACCTGCCCGTCGCCGAGGACACCGCCAACCTGCGTCAGGGCCCGAACCTGCACGACGGGCTGTTGGCTCTGCTGCCGCTGGTCGGCGTGTGGCGTGGCGAGGGCCACGCCTCCCCCGTCGGCGGCTCCGAGGACTACGCCTTCGGCCAGCAGATCGTGTTCGCCCACGACGGCGAGAACTACATCAGCTACAGCTCCCGCATCTGGCGGCTCGACGACGACGGCGAGGCCACCGGCCAGGACATCCGGGAGACCGGTTTCCTGCGCATCAGCGACAACGACGACATCGAGTTCCTCACCGTGCACAGCACCGGTGTGGTCGAGGTGATGTACGGCCGCCCGCGCAACGAGCGCGCCTGGCAGCTGGAGAGCGCCTCCACGCTGGCCTCGGAGACCGGCCCGCGCAACTTCGGCCCCGGCAAGCGCCTCTACGGCCTGATGCCGAACAACAACCTCGGCTGGGTCGACGAGCGCGCCGAGAACGGTGGCAGCGGGGAACTTACCCCGTGGATGTCCGCCGAGCTCAGCCGCGTGATCGGTTAATCACCGGGTCGCGGCCTCCACGGCGAGCGCCTCGACCTCGTCGGCCTGCTCCGGGCGCGGCAGCGACCGCCCGTCGATCTCGGTGACCCGGGCGTGGATGCGCACCGAGGACACCAGCCACACCCCGTCGGCCTCCCGCAGGTCCGCCACGGTAAGCGGCTCCTGTGCCACCTCCCAGCCACGCTCGCCGGCCAGCTCGAAGAGCGAGGCCTGGGTGGTGCCGGGCAGGACGCCGGCCTGCTGGGTCGGCGTCACCATCCTGCGCCCCGTCACCGCGACGACGGTGGACGTGGGCCCCTCCAGGACGCGGTCGTCGTCGCCGTTGAAGATCACGTCGTCCAGTCCCTGGGACGCCGCATGGCGCAACGCGGCCATGTTCATCGCGTAGGACAGCGTCTTCGCCCCGACCAACGCCCACGGCGAGTCCTCGGAGACGCTCAGGCTGAAACCACGGTGCGCGGTCAACACCCGCACCCCGTCCCGCCGTTGACGTACCGCGGTGGCGGACTCCCCGCTGACCGTCACCCACCCGGTGACCTGACCGGTGGACTCACGGCCACGCGAGTACATCCACCGCAGGGCGGCCTCCCCGCCCCCCTGGTCCTCCCAGGAGGACAAGGCCATGTCGGTGGCCTGCAGCCACCGGTCGGTGTCCGGTGCGGGCAGGTCCAGCAGCGCCGCGCCACGCACGAAACGGTCAAGGTGCAGGTCCAGGTTGCGCACCCGCCCGGAGCGCACCATGAGGGTCTCGAAGATGCCGTCGCCGCGGCGTGCGGCGAGGTCGTCGAGGTGGATCACCGGCACCGTCGGGTCGATCAGCTGCGGCGGGGCGTCGGAGGCCGGACGCACGTCCACCGCCACGTCCTTTGTGTCGTCCATGGTGTTCTCTGTGGTGCTGTCGGCGCTCATGGCGACCAGTCTAGATGCCGCCTGCCAGACCGTG
>JAKDIS010000074.1 GCA_030450335.1 Corynebacterium sp.
ACGCCCCCGCGTCAGAGCCGGCGGCCGACTCCAGGGTCCTGCGGTGCGCCCGCAGCAACCGGTACATGCCCTCCGTGGAGGGCGTCTCCGCGGTGAACTGCCGGAACTGCTCGACACCCTGGCCGGCCAGCATCAGCAGGCCGTCCGACACCGGGTGGCCGGCGCTGCGCGCGGCCAGCATCAGCGGCGTGGGGTACGGGTCGTAGATCACGTCGACCACCGCGGCCGCCGAGGCCAGCTGCTCGGCGACCGCACCCGCCCCGGCGGCCGGGATGGTGGAGATCAGCACGTCCGCCGCGGCACAGGTCGACGCGAGCCGCTCATCGTCCAGGCGCAGCCAGTCGAACTCCATGCCGTAGGACTCGACCAGGCTCTGCAGGTTCAACGCCCGCTCGGAGCGTGCCAGCACGGTGACCGAGGTGAACCCCTCGGCCGCCAGCGCGGCGACGGCAGGACGCGACGTCCCGCCGTTGCCGACGACGACACCTCGTCCTGAGCCACGTCCTGAACCGGGGGCCTCGTCCTCGCCGAGGACGGCGCGGAGGCAGGCGGCCAGACCGTCGACGTCGGTGTTGTCGGCCATCCAGCGGCCCGTGGGGACGTCGTCGGCGTCGCGCAGGGGCACCAGGGTGTTCGCACTGCCGATCAGCGCCGCGCGGTCGGTGACCTCGTCGGCAAGGTCGTGGGCGGCGGACTTGCCCGGCATCGTCACCGAGAAACCACGCACGCACTCCGGCGAGTGCTGCATCAGCCGACGCACCTCCGAGGGCTCACCGGCGTCCACGCGGACGTACACCAGGGCGTCGTTGTCCATCATCGCCGCACTGCCCAGGTGGATCACCGGGGACAGGGAGTGCCCCACCGGACGCCCCAGCACGGCGCACAACTGTGCCGGCGTGCCCTCTGTGCCTTCCGAGTCAGCCTGGAGCCGGGCGGCGAGTTCGAGGAACTCCTCGACGCTGTACACCTCGGGGGCGTCGTTGCTGCTGTCCATGATCCTCTTACCTCGCGTCTGTCTGGGGTTATCGGGCACTAACGGGCACTAACGGGCACTGTCGAGGACACCGTTGCGGCGCGACTCCTCGATGGCGGCCTCGTGGTCGGAGAACTCGCGGTTGAACACGGTGCGTCCGTCGGTGTCCACGGTCACGAAGTAGAGCCAGTCGCCGTCGGCGGGGTGCTCCACGGACTGCAGCGCGGTGATGCCCGGTGAGGCGATCGGGGTGTCCGGCAGCCCCTTCTTGGCGTAGGTGTTCCACGGGGTGTTGCGGGCACGGTCCTCGTCGGTGGTGGCGACCTCCTGGGCGGAGACGTCGTAGTTGACCGTGGAGTCGAACTCCAGCTGCTGGTCCTCGTCCAGACGGTTGAGGATCACCCGGGCGACCTTGTCGAAGTCGCCCTCCGGGGCCTCGCGCTCCACGAGGGAGGCGGCGGTGATCATGTCATAGGGGCTCAGGCCCACGCTGTCGGACGCCTCGAGCAGACCGGTGCCCTCGTAGACCTCCGCGGAGTCCTCCAGCAGGGTGTTCATGATCTCCTGCGGGCCGGCGGTGGGGTCGAAGAGGTGCACACCCGGGGAGATCAGGCCCTCGACCCGTCGTGCGTCGTCGCCGCGGGCCTCCACGGCGTCCACGGCCCACTCGGGCACGCCGAGCTCGTCGGCCGGGGTGGTCGCGACGGTCTCACGCAGGTCGTCGACGCTGACGCAGTCCTCCAGCCCGTCGGTCAGGCCTTCACGGCAGGAGTTGCCGGCGATGGCGGAGTAGATGCCCTCGCGGGCCTCGCCGCCGACCACGGTGACGTCCTCGAGGGTCAGGCCGTTGGGGATGTCGATGACACCCAGGCGACGCTCGTCGTCGGTCAGTGCGGTCATCGCCGCCTCGGCGGACATCTCCTCCTGCAGTGCGTAGTAGCCGGCCTCCAGGCCGCGGGTGTCCCCGTTCTGCTCCGCGTGGTCGGCGGCACTGAGCATCGCCGAGCGTGAGCCGACCACGTTGTCCTCCAGCAGCTGCGGCAGCAGGCCGGAGACGGTGTCGCCCTCGTCGACGCGGACGAGGACCACGTTGCCGTTGCCCTCCCCCTCGTAGTCGCGGGTGCCGACGACCTCACGCTGGTAGTAGACGTAGGCGACGACGAAGACGAGAAGAAGGATCAGTGCAAGGCTGATAGCAATCGACCACTGTCGGCGCCGACGGTACCTGGGTTCGGTACTGATCTTTCGAGGCAAGGTTCACTCCCACGTCTCTACTGTGTACTTGGTGTAACAACGTCTTGGAACGTCATAAAAAGTCTATGGAACAGCATCGCATGTTCCGCTGCGCGTTATTCTCGCATGTCCTGCCCGGAAATCCTTGATCGGACACCCGGTTACGGGGTGGTTAACGGTCCAGCCGGGTGGTACGCGTGTCCAGCCACCCCTGCAGGATGTGCACCGCGGCGGCCTGGTCGATGCGCGAGCGGCCCTTGCGTTCGCTGACCCCGGAGGCACGCATTGCGCTGGTGGCGGCCACGGTGGACATGCGTTCGTCAACCAGGCGCACCGGTGTGCCGTCCAACGCCTCACGCAGGGCGGCGGCGTAGTTCTCCGCGCGGATCGTGCTCTCGGTGCGCTTGGAGCGCAGTGTCACCGGAAGCCCCACGACGACCTCGACCACGAAATTCTCCTCGATGAGCTCGAGGACGCGGGCGAACTCGCTGCCGGGGCGCCGACCGCTGCCCTTCTCCGCGGCGACGGTCTCCAGCGGGGTGGCGAGGATGCCGTCGGGGTCGGACAGGGCCACGCCGATGCGTACCGTGCCGACGTCCAGGCCCAGACGGCGTCCCCGCCCGGGGTCCCCGTCCTCCATCACTTGCCGCCGGCGAGGACCGACTCGACGTGCGGACGCACCGCGGCGACCGCGGCGTCGATGCCGGAGGCGTCGTTGCCGGAGCCCTGCGCCATCGACGGCTTGCCGCCGCCGCGTCCGCCGACCAGCGGGCCGACGGCCTTGACGACCTCACCGGCGGACAGGCCACGGTCGACGGCGGCGTCGGTGACTGCGGCGATGAACGGCACCTTGCCGGACTCGGTGTCCGCCGAGGCGAAGAGCACGACCGCCGGCTCGGACCCGAAGCGGGCCTTGGCGTCGTTGGCGATGGTGCGCAGGTCGCCGCCGGCGATACCGTCGGCCACACGGGCGGCGAGCACACGCACACCGTCAACGGTGACGGCCTGCAGCACGTAGTCGCCGACCTTGGCGGTCAGCTCGGCGGTGCGGAACTGGTTGATCCGCTTCTCCGCCGCCTGCAGGCGCTCGTTGATCTGGGCGAAGCGCTCCGGCAGGTCCTCGGAGGTGACCTTCAGCCGCGAGGCCAGGCTGCCGGCGACGGCGTTCTGGCCGGCGAGGAAACGCATCGAGTCCATGCCGGTGTAGGCCTCGATACGGCGCGTGCCCGAGCCCACGGAGGACTCGCCGAGGATGGTGACCGGGCCGACCTGGGAGGAGTGGTCGACGTGGATGCCGCCGCACAGCTCCATGGAGAACGGTCCGCCGATCTCCACGACGCGTACCTGCGAACCGTAGTTCTCACCGAACAGGGCCATCGCACCCATCGCCTTGGCCTCCTCGAGGCTGGTCTCGATGGTGTTGACCTTGTAGTCGGTGTCCACGGCCTCGTTGGAGATCTCCTGGATGCGGCGCAGCTGGTCGTCGGTGAGCTGGGTGCCGTACTTGAAGTCGAAGCGCAGGTAGCCCGGCTTGTTCATCGAACCGGCCTGCACCGCGGTGGGCCCGAGCACGTCGCGCAGGGCGGCGTGGATCAGGTGGGTGCCGGAGTGCGCCTGGCGTGCGGCGTGGCGCCACGCGTGGTCGACGTGTGCGGAGACGGTGTCGCCCACGGCGAGCTCACCGCCGGTGACGGCGACGCGGTGCAGCGAGACCTTGCGTCCGGTCTTCTGCACGTCGCGGACCTCGCCCAGCCCGCCGGGGCCGGTGAGGGTGCCGCGGTCGGCCATCTGGCCGCCGGCCTCGGCGTAGAACGGGGTGCGGTCCAGGATGACCTCGACCTCGGTGCCCTCCGGGGCGCGGTCGACCAGGGTGCCGGCGGAGACCAGGCCCAGGATGTGGGCCTCGGCGTCGGTGGAGTCGTAGCCCAGGAAGACCGTGGGGTGGTTGTCGACGAAGGAGCGGTACACCGACACGTCGGCGTGGACCTGCTTCTTCGCCCGGCTGTCGGCCTTGGCGCGGGCCTTCTGCTCGGCCATGTGGGCGTCGAAGCCGTTCTCCCCGTCCTTGTCGACGGTCAGTCCCTCCTCCGAGGCCATCTCGATGGTCAGGTCGATGGGGAAACCGTGGGTGTCGTGCAGGGTGAAGGCGGAGGCGCCGTCGAGCTCGGTCCGGCCCTGGGCCTTGACCTTGGCCGCGGCCTCCTCGAACAGGCGGGTGCCGGACTCCAGGGTCTTCAGGAAGGCGGTCTCCTCGCCCACGGCGACGGCGCGGATGCGCTCCCAGTTCTCCGTGATCTCCGGGTAGGACGGGGTCATCGTGGTGCGCACGGTGTCCATGAAGCGCTCCATGGTCACCCCGGTGGCGCCCAGCAGCCGGGCCGAACGGATGATGCGGCGCAGCAGACGGCGCAGGATGTAGCCGCGGCCCTCGTTGCCGGGGGTCACGCCGTCCAGGATGAGCATCAGGGCCGTGCGGGTGTGGTCGGCGATGACGCGGAAACGCACGTCCTCCACCGAGTTCTCCACCAGACCGTAGACGGCGCCGGTGAGCTCCTCGGCGACCTTGATCACCGGGGCGAGCAGGTCGGTCTCGTAGACGTTCTCCACGCCCTGCAGGATGCAGGCGACGCGCTCGATGCCCATGCCGGTGTCGATGTTCTTCTGCGGCAGCTCACCGACGGGTTCGAAGCCCTCCTTCGGGCTCTTCTCACCGCGCACGTCCTGCATGAAGACCAGGTTCCAGATCTCGATGAACCGGTTTTCGTCGGCCTCCGGGCCGCCGTCGACGCCGTACTCCGGGCCACGGTCGTAGAAGATCTCCGAGCACGGGCCGCCCGGGCCGGGCACCCCCATGTCCCAGTAGTTGTCCTCGCCACCGCGGCGCTGGATGCGCTCGGCGGGCACACCGATCTCCTCGTGCCAGATCGCCGCGGCCTCGTCGTCGGTCCGGTACACGGTGGGCCACAGCCGGTCGGGGTCCAGGCCGAAGCCGCCCTCGGCGACGGGGTTGGTCAGCAGGCCCCAGGCGAAGTGGATGACCTCGCGCTTGAAGTAGTCGCCGAAGGAGAAGTTGCCGGCCATCTGGAAGAAGGTGTTGTGGCGGGTGGTGATGCCGACCTCCTCGATGTCCAGGGTGCGCACGCACTTCTGGATCGAGGTGGCGCGCGAGGACGGCGGCGTCTGCTCACCGAGGAAGTAGGGCTTGAACGGCACCATGCCGGCGTTGACGAACAGCAGGTTCGGGTCGTCCAGGATCAACGAGGCACTGGGGACCTCGGTGTGGCCTTGCTTCACGAAGTGGGAGAGAAAGCGCTCGCGGATCTCATGGGTCTGCACAGTTTCGGAACCTTCTTGATAGCTGAATCGTCGACGCGGTGTTTTACACGTGTTGCCTTAACCGGAAACAGTCTACCCGCTGCCCCGGACGATGCCACGCAGGGTCTCCAGGCGGGGCTTGAGCGTGTGCTCACGGCCGTGCTCGGTCGGCCGGTAGTAGCGGGCTTCCGCCAGGTCCTCCGGCAGGTAGTCCTGGCGCAGGACGCCGCGCGGGTCGTCGTGCGGGTACCGGTAGCCGACGGCGTTGCCGAGCGACTCCGCCCCCGAGTAGTGCCCGTCGCGCAGATGCGGCGGCACCACCGAGCCGCGTCCTTCCCGGATGTCGGCGAGGGCGGCGTCGATGCCCTGCACCACCGAGTTCGACTTCGCCGCGGTGGCGATGTGCACCGTCGCCTGCGCCAGCGGGATGCGTCCCTCGGGCATGCCGATGAAGCTCACCGCCTGGTGCGCGGCGATCGCCGCCTGCAGGGCCGTGGGGTCGGCCATGCCGACGTCCTCGGAGGCGTGCACCACCAGTCGGCGGGCGATGAAGCGGGGGTCCTCCCCCGCGTCGATCATGCGGGCCAGGTAGTGCAGCGCGGCGTCCGGGTCCGAGCCGCGCAACGACTTCACGAAGGCACTGGTGATGTCGTAGTGCTGGTCGCCGTCGCGGTCGTAGCGCGCCACCGCGCGGTCGGTGGACGCCCGGACGTCCTCGGCGGTCAGGAGGCTGGGCGCGTCTGTGTCGGTCGTTCCGTTCCCACCAAGGTCCCCGAGTCCCTCGACGGCGGCCTCGAGGTAGGTCAGACCACGGCGGGCATCCCCGGCCGCGAGGGCGGCGAGCAGGTCACGGGCGTCGTCGGCCAGGGTGACCGCGCCACCGTAGCCGCGGCGGTCGGTCGTGGCCCGGGTGAGCAGCATGGCGACGTCGGCGTCCTGCAACGGCTTGAGCTGCACCAGCAGCGAACGTGACAGCAGCGGTGAGACCACCGAGAAGCTCGGGTTCTCAGTCGTCGCCGCGACGAGCAGCACCGTGCGGTTCTCCACCGCGCCCAGCAGTGCGTCCTGCTGGGTCTTGGAGAACCGGTGGACCTCGTCGATGAACAGCACCGTCGACTCACCGTGGGTGAGCAGGCGACGGGCGTTGTCGATGACCGAACGGACCTCCTTGACCCCGGCGTTGAGCGCCGAGAGCGCCTCGAAACGCCGGCCGGACGCCCCGGCGACCAGGGAGGCCACCGTGGTCTTGCCCGTGCCGGGTGGGCCGTAGAGGATGACCGAGGAGTCCCCGCGGCCGTCGATCAGACGGCGCAGCGGGGAGTTGTCGCCGAGCACGTGGGACTGGCCGACGACCTCGTCGAGGGAGCGCGGACGCATGCGCACCGCCAAGGGCGCGTGCGCCCCGGGGTGGAAGTAGGAGTCCGCCGACCGCGACGGGATGCCGGCCCCGGAGGCCCCAGGGTTATCCGCGGCCTCGGGGCTCCCGCCAGGGACCTCGAAAAGTCCGTCGCCGTCAGTCATCGAATCTGCGGCTGCGCCCCGAGCTTGGCCAGGGTGGTGAGCAGCTCGGCGGCGAAGTCGCGCACGGCCGGGAAGCTCTCGTCGACGTCGTGACGCTCGGCGAAGCGGCGCACCGCCTCCACCGTGGTCGCCAGGTCGGCGAGGTGCTCACGGGGCATCAGGTCGAGACGACGGGCGCCCTCGGCCGCCGATGCGGAGGTCTCGATGACCGCCAGGGTGCCGTGGTAGAGCAACGACAGGCTCATCAGCGCCCAGCCGACCAACGACGCCATCAGCGCCTTCTCCAGGCGCCCCTCCTCACGCACGGCAGGCCACACCACGGAGACCTCCGAGGACCAGGACTCGATGAACTCGCGGAGTTCCTCGGGGTCCAGCAGCGGGGTGGTGATGTCGTGGGGGAACCCGGCGATCACGCAGGCGACGTCGGAGACGATGTCGCGGAAACCCGCCCACTCGTAGTCCAGGAAGACCACCGAGTCGGCCAGCATGATGTTGTCCGGGGTCAGGTCGAAGGGGGTGAACGCCTGCACCCGGCTGCGGGACTGACGCGCCCCTGCCTCGTGGGCGAGCGCCTCCACGGTGGGGTCCACCGTCACCCCGCTGCGACGCAGCAGGTCCAGGCCCTGCTCCACCAGAGCGGCGACGTCCACGTCACGGTCGGTGACACCGGAGGCCGGGAGGTTGTGGCGGGAGTGCTGACGACGGTTGAGCGTGTCGAAGGCCTCCTGCCCGTCGGCGGTCGCGACGTGCATGCGTCCCAACGCCCGGCCCAGCTTGCGCAGGGCCGCGGCGCGCTCCGGTTCGTCGGCCATGGTGAGGATGTCGGAATAGTTGCGTCCGTCACCGAGGTCGGAGAGCACCATGATGCGGGTGTCGATGTCGTGGGCCAGCAGCTGCGGGCCCGGACGGTGCTCCTCGGCCAGCGTGTTGGTGTACTGGTAGGCCACCACCTCGCGGACCATCGCCGAGATCGCCTCGGAGTCGTCGCCACGCGAGGTGACCGGCGGAAGCTGCTTGATCACGACGGTGCGCTCCTGGAGGAACGGGTTCGGCGACACCCGCACCCGCACGACCAGGGAATCCCCGCTCCCACCGAGGTTCTCCGGGTGGGTCAGTTCCGGGGTGCCGCCGAAACGGTTCCCCAGCAGGTGTGCCGCACTCTCCAGCGCGTCGTCGATACTCAGCACGTCGATGTCCTCTCTCGGACGTCCCTCCATGTGCGAAGGACTCAGGCGTTCTTCTTGGGTTTGGCGTCGATCCCGGACTCCTTGCGCTGCTGCGCGGTGATCTCGCCCGGGGCGTCCGTCAGCGGGTCGATGCCGCCGCCGGACTTCGGGAAGGCGATGACGTCACGGATGGAGTCGTAGCCGCCGAGCAGCGAGACGATACGGTCCCAGCCGAAGGCGATACCGCCGTGCGGCGGGGCGCCGAAGGCGAAGGCGTCGAGCAGGAAGCCGAACTTCTCGCGCGCCTCCTCCTCGGTGATGCCCATGACCGCGAAGACACGCTCCTGGATGTCGCGACGGTGGATACGGATCGACCCGCCGCCGATCTCGTTGCCGTTGCAGACGATGTCGTAGGCGTAGGCGGTGGCCTCGCCCGGGTTGTCGTCGAAGTTGTCGATCCACTCCGGCTTCGGGGAGGTGAACGCGTGGTGCACCGCGGTCCAGGCGGAGTGGCCCAGGGCCACGTCGCCGGAGGCGGTCGCGTCGGCGGCCGGCTCGAACATCGGGGCGTCGACGACCCAGGTGAAGGCCCAGTCGCCGTCCTTGATCAGGCCGAGGCGCTCGGCGATCTCGCCACGGGCCGCGCCGAGCAATGCGCGGGAGGACTTCACGTCGCCGGCGGCGAAGAAGATGCAGTCGCCGGGCTTGGCGCCGACGTGCTCGGCGATGCCGGCACGCTCCTCCTCGGTGATGTTCTTGGCGACGGGGCCGGACAGGGTGCCGTCCTCGCCGACGAGGATGTAGGCCAGACCCTTGGCGCCGCGCTGCTTGGCCCAGTCCTGCCAGGCGTCGAGGGTACGACGGGCCTGCGAGGCACCGCCGTCCATGACCACGGCACCGACGTAGTCGGACTTGAACACGCGGAAGGAGGTGTTCTCGAAGAACTCCGCGCACTCGGTGATCTCGATGTCGAAACGCAGGTCCGGCTTGTCCGAACCGTAGCGGCGCATCGCGTCGGCGTAGGTGATCCGCGGGATCGGCCCGGTGATCTCGTAGCCGATCTCCTTCCACACCGCGGCGAGGATCTGCTCGGCCAGGGCGATGACGTCCTCCTGGTCGACGAAGCTCATCTCCACGTCGAGCTGGGTGAACTCCGGCTGACGGTCGGCACGGAAGTCCTCGTCGCGGTAGCAGCGCGCGATCTGGAAGTAGCGCTCCATGCCGGAGACCATGAGCAGCTGCTTGAACAGCTGCGGGGACTGCGGCAGGGCGTAGAAGTTACCGGGGCGCAGACGCGCCGGCACCAGGAAGTCGCGTGCACCCTCCGGGGTGGAGCGGGTGAGGGTGGGCGTCTCGATCTCGGTGAAGTCCTGGTCGACCAGCACGTTGCGGGCTGCGGCGTTCACCTTGGAGCGCAGGCGCAGGGCACGGGCCTGGTTGTCCCGGCGCAGGTCCAGGTAGCGGTACTTCAGACGGGTCTCCTCGCCAACCTCTCCGCCGCTGGCGGAGTCGTCGATCTGGAACGGCAGGGCCGCGGACTCGTTGAGGATCTCCAGGCCGGAGACGTTGAGTTCGATGGCGCCGGAGGCCAGGTTCGGGTTCTCCGAGCCTTCGGGGCGCCCCTCGACCACACCGGTGACACGCAGGCAGTACTCGCTGCGCAGTGCGTGGGCGCGCTCGGCGACATCACTCTCACGGAACACCACCTGGGCGAGTCCGGAACGGTCGCGCAGGTCGATGAAGATCACTCCACCGTGGTCCCGTCGACGGGAGACCCATCCGGTGAGGGTGACCTCCTCGCCGATGTGGTCTGAGCGAAGGTCACCACAAAGATGGGTCCGCAGCACGTCGCGTAGTCCTTTCGGATTGTTCGGGGAGGCTACTCGTCGGCACGGTGGTGCCGGAGGTAGCCCGATATCAGCGGCCCAGTGTACTACCCCTCCGTCGCGGGCGGAACAACGGTGGCATGCTGGAGGGCAACGGTCGAGATCCGATCGACGACGAAAGGACACCTGAGATGACACAGCAGGACCCCAACACACCGGGCGCCGCAGGACAGGGCGCCGGGGCCCACCGCCACCCCGACTCCGACGGCATCGCCGACCAGCTGACGGTCGAGGACACCGTGGTCACCCCCCTGGACTCCCGCGACCCCTACCGCCTGTTCTGGCTGACGAGCCAGATCGTGCTGCTGTTCTCCACGGTCATAGCCGTGGTGGCACTGGTGTACGGGCTGGCCACCGACACCGAGGCGTCCTGGGTCAGCGGCATGGCGTGCTTGGGCATCAGCATGCTCGCGGTGATCGGACTACTGCTCGCCCGTCTGGGCAGCGACCTGAAGGCCGCAGACGTGATCTGACCGCGCCCCTGCCGGGCATGACCAGGAGGGGGCACGGTCAGGAAGGGGGGCACACTCAGGCGCCGACGCCGCTCCAGTCGAAGCGGCCGAGGGTGGCGTCGTACACCTGCTGGGCGATGTCCCAGTGGTTGTAGGCGGCCCAGTCGCCTGCGTCGAGAGCCTGCTGCGCGAGTGCGATGTAGTCCATGTTCTTCCGGTTCTCCTGTGCGTCGGGGTTGCTTTGTCGGGGTGAAGCCAGTTCCTATGCCCACATCCCGACAATTATGAAACGAAGTATAGCCTTCCTCACCCCGGACCGCAGCCACAGGCGTCCCGCGCCTCCCCTGCGCCCCAACCCGCCGGGCTGGCAACCCTCCCGCCCACAGCTGTTCACCCCGGTGTCACGTCGAGGCCACCGCGGCAACAACCCCACGCCCTACGCTCCCAGAGGCACGGCCTAACCCGTGGCTTCACACCCCTCATGATCCAACATCCCAGGGAGCACCCCCACCATGTCTCGACAGCCCTTCCGGTCGCGCACCGGGATCGCACTCTCCACCGTCCTGCTGACCGCCCTGTCCACCACCCTCGCCACCGCGGTACCCGCCGCAGGACAGGACGCACTGCCGGACGCCGACACCTCGTCCTTCTCCGACGGGCCGTCCCTCTCCAGCTCCTCGGGCTCCTCGGATGCCGCGGCCCCCGACGAAGCCCCCACCACCAACGACGGCCTCTACGAAGGATCCGTCGAGGTACTGCGTGGCGACGACAGTGCCGCCGATACCGCCGAGACCATCACCGGCCGGGTCTTCGACGACGCCGACCGTGACTCCTCCCTCGGCGGCGACGAGGACGGCGTCGCCGGGGTGAGCGTCTCCAACGGCATCGACGTGGTCACCACCGACGAGGACGGCAACTACAGCCTTCCGGTCCGCGACAACATGTCCGTCACCGTCACCCAGCCTTCCGGCTGGCAGGTCCCGGTCGACTCCTCCAACTTCGCCCAGTTCAGTTACGAGCACTACCCCGAGGGTTCCCCCGACCTGAAGTACGGCGGACTCGAGCCCACCGGCCCGGTGCCGGACGCGGTGAACTTCCCCCTGGCGAAGTCCGAGGCCACCGCCTCGAGCGCCCAGAACTGCGCTATCGCCGCCGACACCCAGACCTACGACAAGACCGAGGTCGGTTACGCCGCCAAGGGTGCCCCGGCCGACCTGGCCGCACGCGACGACTACGCCGGCTGCGGCATCCTGCTGCTCGGCGACAACGTCGGCGACGACCTCAGCCTCAACCCGGACCTCAAGGGCCTCTACGCGGACGCCAACGGCCCGGTCCGCGCCCTGCCCGGCAACCACGACATCGACTACGACGCCGACAGCGACATCAACGCCACCGACACCTACCGGCGTGACTTCGGCTCCCCCTACTACTCCTACGACGTCGGCGACGTGCACATCGTCGCCCTCGACAACATCGACTACAACGGCGACGACGGCTCCGGCAACGGTGGCTACGACGAGCGCATCTCGGACGAGCAGCTGCGCTGGCTGCGAAACGACCTGGCCACCGTGCCCGACGACCGTCAGGTCGTGATCGCGGCCCACGCCCCGATCGTCAACTACGCCGAGGTCGTCACCGACAACGCCGCGGAGCTCTACGACGTGCTCGCCGAGCGTCCCGACGCCGTCACCGTCGGCGGCCACACCCACACCCGCGAGACCCTGCTCGCCGGGGAACGCCGCGAGGAGTGGGCCACCTACGACGAGAGCCCGATCGAGGAACTGCCCAACGACCAGATCGTCGCCGGTGCGGTCTCCGGCGACTGGTACTCCGGGGAGCTCAACGACAACGGCGTGCCCTACGCTTACACCCAGGACGCCGCCGAGCCGGGAGTGCTGACCATGCAGTTCTCCGGCGGACAGCGCAGCGAGTACTACACCGTGCGCAACGAGGACCCCTCCCACCAGTTCCTCACCGGTGTCAACTCCCCCACCTGGCGCTCCTGGGCCGCCGCCGCGGAGGCCAAGGGCGAGGACGCAAAGGTCGATCCGATCGACCCGCGCGAGGTCTCCAAGGCCGACGTCGAGGGCGGCGAGAGCTACCTGTCGAGCAGTTTCTTCAACGGCTCCACCGACGCCTCCGTCACCGTGAGCATCGACGACTCCGAGCCGCAGGACGCCGAGCTGACCCAGCCGGCCGAGGGGGAACCCCTCAACAAGGGGTGGGAGTACACCGAGACCGTCTCTGCCACCCACAACCTCAGCTCCACCGGCAACGTGGCCCAGGCGAGCCCGCACCTGTGGCGGACCTCCCTGCCCGCCGACCTGGAGGTCGGCCGGCACACCGCCGTGGTCACCGGCACCGACCGCCACGGCGAGGAGTTCCAGGACACCGTGGAGTTCACGGTGACCGACTGACACCCCGGTCCCGCTACACTTCCACCATGTCGTTCAACAACAACCTGTCCGGGATGGGCGGTCGCGCCCGCTCGGGCGGCAGCAGCGGTGGTGGCGGAGGCTTCGGCCTCGGCG
>JAKDIS010000180.1 GCA_030450335.1 Corynebacterium sp.
CGGGAGGTGGTGGGACGCTACCTCCGCACGCTGTTGCCGGTGCTGGCGACCACGCAGCGGGTCGGGGCGGACCTGGCGGTGGTGAGCCACGGGGCGGTGATCCGGTTGATCGCCGCCTACCTCGGGCGGGTCGACCCGGAGTTCGCGGTGCGCACCCTGCTGCCGAACACGATGCGGGTGGAACTGGAGGTCCCGGAACTCAGCGGAGCCAGTGGACTCAGCGGAGCCGCCGACGCCGTCGAGGAGGGCTGGAAGGTCACCGACTGGGCCGGGCACGGGGAACCACCGCGGGTGGGGTAGGCGGCCCGACCCCGCGCTGGCCCCAGTCCTGGCCCCGCCTTACCCCCAGCCGAGTTCGTGCAGCCGGGCGTCGTCGATGCCGAAATGGTGGCCGATCTCGTGGACCACGGTGACCGCCACCTCCTCCACCAGCTGCTCGTGGGTGGAGCAGAAGCTGCACAGGGCGTCCTTGTAGATGCTGATCTTGTCCGGCAGGAACGTCGGCCACTCCACGGAGCGCTCCGTCAATGCCACGCCGTGGTAGAGCCCGAGGATCGACGGGTCCGCCTCGTTGTGGTCCTCCACCACGATGGCCACGTTGTCCAGCGCGTCCAGCAGCTGGCGCGGGATCATCCGCAATCCGCGGTCCACGAGGTCCTCGAAGGCCTCGTCGGAGACCTCGATCACCGGTCGTCCCGTCGCGGGTTACGCTCCGGCTGGTCCGCCGGCGGGTTGCCGTCGATGGTGAAGTCGCCGCGTACGTCGCCCTGCAGGTCGGCGAAGCCGCCGTCCTCCCGGCCCTTGGTCAGCGCACAGTTCACGGTGCGCGACCCGGCGTTCCACGACTCCTGCGGCAGCGTCGTCCAGAACGGTGTCAGCGTGGACTGGTACAGGTTCTCGTCGTCCCCGCCGCCGAGGAACTCGATGGCCGCGGCGGTGCACACCGCGTCCAGGTGGTCGTTCTGCTCCTCGATGGTCGGCCAGGTGCCGTCGAAGGTCTCCCCGAGGTTCTCCACGGAGGTGACCTGCCAGGAGTACGGTTCCTCGCACTCCGTCACGTTCACCGAGTCGCCCTCGGCGCGCATGCACGTCTCGGCCGGCTCGGCCGGGGACTGGTCGGTCTCCGCGGCGCGTCCCGTCGCCTCGGCGTACACGCCGTCCGACTCCGGCACGGCGACGCCGCACAGCATCGTGCGGTCGCCACCGTCCCACGCGGCCTCCGGGGGCAGGATCGGGACGATGGAGTAGCGGCCCTGCGGGTCCAGACGCCCGTCCAGGTAGGTCCGGGTCGGCCCTTCGCACATCTCCGAGGTCAGCTGCCCCTGGCGTTCCAGGTCCGGCTGCGGGGCGTCCGGGCCGAACTCACTGGTCGGGTACTGGGAGAGGTCCTCGCGGGTCGACACCTCGAAGCGGTGCGGGGAGGCGCAGTCGACGACGGCGAAGTCGGTGGCGACGTCGCCGTCCTGCTCCCAGTTCACGCAGTCGGCGGTGTCCGCGTCGGTGAAGGCGACGAGCTCCGGGGCCTCCTCGGTACGGTCCGCGCCACGCTGCGCGACCACGGTCGCGCCCTCCGGGGCGAAGAACTCGTACGCGCCCGCTCCGACGCCGCCGGCGAGGGCCGCGGTGAGCAGCACGGTCAGCGTCCTGCGACGCGTGCGGTGCGGCGTGGATTCGGCGCCTGCGGCGGCAGGGCGGTCGGGGCTGGCGGACGGATTGCTGGGCGGCATGACACGTATTCTCTCATGAGTACCGGACTTCACAGACACTGCTGAATCCACTGTAGCTAAACTAATGGGCATGATTGATCTCAAGTTCCTGCGGGAGAACCCCGACGTCGTCCGTGAATCCCAGCGCACCCGTGGCGAGGACCCGGCGCTCGTCGACCGGCTCCTGGAGGCCGATCAGCGCCGCCGCGAGGCCATTTCCGCCGCTGACCAGGCGCGCGCCGAGCAGAAGGCCTTCTCCAAGACCATGGGCAAGGCCATGAAGGACGCCTCCGACGAGGAGCGCGACGCACTGCGTGCCGAGGGCAAGACCCGCTCCGCGGCGGTGAAGGAACTCGAGGACGCCCAGTCGGCCGCCGAGGCGGACGTCCAGGACCTGCAGATGAAGCTGTCCAACGTCGTCACCGGCGCGCCCGCCGGCGGCGAGGACGACTTCGTGGTGCTCGAGCACGTGGGCCAGCCCCGCGAGTTCGACTTCGAGCCGAAGGACCACCTGGAGCTCGGCGAGTCGCTGGGCCTGATCGACATGGAGCGTGGCGCGAAGGTCTCCGGCGCCCGCTTCTACTTCCTCACCGGCGACGGCGCGCTGCTGCAGCTCGGCATGCTCAGCCTCGCCGCGCAGAAGGCCCGCGACCACGGCTTCCAGCTGATGATCCCGCCGGTGCTGGTGCGCCCGGAGATCATGGCCGGCACCGGTTTCCTCGGCGCCCACGCCGACGAGATCTACCGCCTGGAGGCCGACGACATGTTCCTCGTCGGCACCTCCGAGGTGGCCCTGGCCGGTTACCACAAGGACGAGATCATCGACCTGTCGGACGGTCCGGCGCGCTACGCCGGCTGGTCGTCCTGCTTCCGCCGCGAGGCAGGCTCCTACGGCAAGGACACCCGCGGCATCCTGCGCGTGCACCAGTTCGACAAGGTCGAGATGTTCGTCTACTGCCGTCCGGAGGACGCCGAGGCGCAGCACCAGGAGCTCCTGGCGATGGAGAAGGACATGCTCGCCGCGGTGCAGGTGCCCTACCGGGTGATCGACGTCGCCGGCGGCGACCTCGGTTCGTCCGCCTCGCGCAAGTTCGACACCGAGGCGTGGGTCCCCACCCAGGAGACCTACCGCGAGCTCACGTCCACCTCCAACTGCACCACTTTCCAGGCGCGGCGGCTCAAGACCCGCTACCGTGATGAGGACGGTAAGGCGCAGATCGCCGCCACGCTCAACGGCACCCTGGCCACCACCCGGTGGCTCGTCGCCATCCTGGAGAACAACCAGCAGGCCGACGGCTCCGT
>JAKDIS010000075.1 GCA_030450335.1 Corynebacterium sp.
TGCCTCACCTGCTGTGATGGGTCAGTCAAGGAAAGTATCTGTGGGGCAGGCGGTATTCGAGCCTTTTTGTGACGGGGATCATGATTCGTCGTTATAATGTAATCATTATCTGTCCGACCCAATCCATGACTGTGTGTTCTCCCGTCGACACCGGGTGATACCCGAGTACAGCGAAAGGTAGCTGCCTCACCATGAGTGACCGAAGCAAGCGGAACGACTCCACACCGGGCCTCAACACCATCAAGCGGGACGCCATCGGTACCGCCATGCGTGTGCTGACCCGTTTCACCGGCTCCGACCTGGCCACCAAGTACGGCCTGAGCGAGAAGGTCGACCGTGTGGCCTACGAGTCCACCAAGGGCGGCATGCGCACCCTCGGTGCCATCAACCGCCAGTTCAAGAAGTCCAAGGGTTCCGGCAAGCCGGTACGCCTGGAATCCCAGGGAAGCGAAGGCGACGAGAACGCCGAGCCGCAGAAGCCCGCCAAGGTGGTCTTCGACCTCACCCCGACCGAGGACCAGGAGATGCTCGTCTCCGCCGTTCGCGAGTTCGCCGAGGAGCACCTCCGCCCCGTCGCGCACGACGCCAACGAAGCCGCAGAGACCTCCAAGGAGGTCCTCGACAACGCTGCGGAGCTGGGGATCTCCCTGGTAAGCCTGCCGGAGGAGTACGAGGGGCTGGCCTCCGAGTCCGCCTCCACCACCTCCGCCCTGGTCGCCGAGGCCCTGTCCTACGGCGACATGGGCCAGGCAGTGGCCATCCTCGCCCCGGCCGGCGTGGCGACCACCATCACCAACTACGGTGACGACGCCCAGCAGAAGAGCTACCTCCCGGAGTTCGCCGGCGAGTCCGTCCCGCAGGCCGCCGTGATCGTCAACGAGTCCCGCCCGCTGTTCGATCCCTTCGTCCTGCAGACCACCGCCAAGCGCGAGGGTGACGACATCGTCATCAACGGTGTGAAGACCATGGTCCCGAACGCCGGCTCCGCCGAGCTCTTCGTGATCGCCGTAGACCTGGACGGGGTCAACACCTTCGCCATCGTCGAGTCCTCCACCGAGGGCGTCGTCGTCGAGGCCGACCCGTCCATGGGTATCCGTGCCGCCGGCCTGGGCCGCGTCCTGCTCAAGGACGTCAAGGTCCCCGCCTCCAACCTCCTCGGTGGTGCCGAGCTCGACTCCGAGACCCGCACCGACAACTACGCCGAGATCATCCGCCGTGCCCGCCTGGGCTGGGCCGCCCTCGCCGCCGGCACCTCCGAGGCCGTGCTCGAGTACGTCAAGCCCTACGTCAAGGAGCGCCAGGCCTTCGGTGAGCCCATCGCGCACCGTCAGTCCGTCGCCTTCATGGTCGCCAACATCCGCATCGAGCGCGACGGCCTGCGCATGATCCTGCTGCGCGGCGTCTCCCGCATCGACCAGGGTCTGTCCTACAACCGTGAGGCCGGCCTCGCCCGTCGCTTCGCCGCGGACCGCGGTATGCAGATCGGTCTCGACGGCGTCCAGCTGCTCGGCGGCCACGGCTACACCAAGGAGCACCCGGTGGAGAAGTGGTACCGCGACCTGCGAGCCGTCGGCGTCGCCGAGGGCGTCGTGGTCCTGTAAGTCCCCGTCAGTAACAACATCGAAGGAGCACTGAAATGATCAACCTGGAACTCCCGAAGAAGCTGCGCGGGACCATCAACCAGGCCCACCAGGCCGCAGCGGAGATCTTCCGCCCCATCGCCCGCAAGTACGACCTCGCCGAGCACGAGCGTCCCATCGAGCTCGACACCATGGCATCCCTCGTCGAGGGCATGACCGACGGTGGCGGCAACCTCGCCGGTGCGTCCGGCGGCCGTGGCGACAAGAAGAAGGACGACGGTTCCGTCCGCAACGGCGGCAACATGTCCTCCCTGGTCAACGTCATCGAGACCTGCTGGGGCGATGTCGGACTGACCCTGTCGATCCCCTACCAGGGCCTCGGTAACTCCGCGATCGCCGCCGTCGCCACCGACGAGCAGCTCGAGCGCTTCGGCAAGGTCTGGGCCTCGATGGCCATCACCGAGCCGCAGTTCGGTTCGGACTCCGCCGCCGTCGCCACCACCGCGAAGCTGGACGGCGACGAGTACGTCCTCAACGGCGAGAAGATCTTCGTCACCGCCGGTGACCGTTGCACCCACGTCGTCGTGTGGGCCTCGGTGGACAAGTCCGCCGGCCGCGCCGCCATCAAGTCCTTCGTCGTCCCGCGCGACACCCCGGGCTTCGAGCTCGCCCGCCTGGAGCACAAGCTGGGTATCCGTGCCTCGGACACGGCCCACTTCATCCTGGACAACGTGCGCGTCCCGAAGGAGAACCTGCTGGGTACCCCCGAGGTCGACACGAAGAAGGGCTTCGGCGGGGTCATGGCGACCTTCGACAACACCCGCCCGCTGGTGGCCGGCATGGCCGTCGGTGTCGCCCGCGCCTCCCTGGAGAAGCTGCGCAAGATCCTGACGAAGGCCGGCCTGGAGATCGACTACGACGCGCCGAGCTGGAACCAGCCCGCCGCCGTCGCCGAGTACATCCGCCTGGAGTCCGACTGGGAGGCCGCCTACCTGATGACGCTGCGCGCCGCCTGGATGGCCGACAACAAGCAGCCGAACAACAAGGAAGCCTCCGAGTGCAAGGCGAAGGCCGGCCGCATGGCCACCGACCTGACCCTGCGCGCCGTGGAGCTCGCCGGCACCTACGGCTACTCCGAGCGTTCCCTGCTCGAGAAGTGGTCCCGCGACTCGAAGATCCTCGACATCTTCGAGGGCACCCAGCAGATCCAGCAGCTGGTCGTCGCCCGTCGTGAGCTGGAGCTGTCCTCCGCACAGCTGAAGTAGCAGTTCACAGCCCTAGAAGCGGCTCCCGGTCACATCGACCGGGGGCCGCTTTCGGCATGTCCGGGACCCTCGTGCACCCCGCAGGCATCCCGCACAGGGCGTTCTCTTCGGATCCACGGTGAGTCACAGCAACCCGGGAGGCTGGTCGGACCAACCCCTGGGGTTGCTGGACCGGTCGCGGGGTGGTGCGGGAGCGGGTGCAGGTACGGCAACGGCGCCGCACACAAAAGAGACGGCCCCGGGGGAGAGAAGCTCTCCTCCGGGGCAGTCGTCAGGGCCGTCGTCGGGACCGGGTCAGGCGTCGGAGCCCTTCGGCTCGCCGATCTCGCCGGTGGCGGCGTCGACCTCCGGCAGTTCCCGGGGGACAACCTTGCCCACGGCGTTGCGGGGGAGGCGGTCTAGGAACACGTAGTTGCGCGGGACGTTGTGGCGGGCCAGGTGCTCCTTGACCTCGGCCTTGGCCTTGTCCTTGAAGCCGTCCTCGTCGTGACCGGCCTTCAGCACCACGTAGGCGCAGAGCGACTGGCCGAACTCGTCGTCGGCGATGCCGTGGACGTGCACCTCCTCGACCTCGGGGAGGCCGTAGAGCACGTCCTCGGTCTCCTGCGGGTACACGTTCTCGCCACCGGAGACGATCATGTCGTCGCTGCGCCCGGCGATGTAGAGCAGCCCGTCCTGGTAGTAGCCGAGATCGCCGGTGGCGACGAGACCCTGGATGGTCTCCTTGTCCACGCCGGGCCGGGTGTAGCCCTCGAAGAGCATGTCGTTGCCCACGAAGATGCGGCCGATCTCGCCCTCGGGGAGCTCCTTGCCGTCGTCGCCGAAGATCTTGAGGACGGTGGCCAGCGGCGGCTTACCGGCGGTCGTCGGGTGCTCGGCGAGCTCCTCGGGCCGGGCGATGGACGCCCAGCTGACCTCGGTGGAACCGTAGAGGTTGTAGAGGACCTTGCCGAACTTCTCGGTCGTCTCCTCGATCACGGCCGGCGGCAGGGCCTCGCCGCAGGCGGTGATGACCTGCGTTCCGGGGTTGAACTTCTCCGGCACGGCGGTGAGCAGGCGGCGCAGCATGGTCGGCACGATGGCGATGGCGTACGGACGGTTCGCCTCGATCAGCTTCACGGCACCACGCGGCGAGAACTTACGCTGCAGGATCAGCGTGCTGCGCAGCGCCAGGCCCAGCTGGATCTGGGCGAAACCCCAGGTGTGGAACATCGGTGCGGCCACGTAGTAGCCGCGGTGGTGCTTCAGCGGGATGCGCGACATGATCGACGATGCAGGCAGATAGGTGCGCGGCTCGGGACGACGGGCACCCTTCGGGGTACCGGTCGTGCCCGACGTGAGGATGATGGTGCGTCCACGACGGGGCCGGGTGGGGATCTTCTGCTCGTGCGGCGTGCTGCGCAGGACCTCGGTCAGCGTGGGCCAGTCCGGGTTGCGGGTGGCGTGGTCCTCGGACGCGGTCGCCTCGGCGACGTTGCTGGCGTACTCGACGGCGTCGTCCTCGTCGTCCTCCGGCGCGAGGGCGGCGGTGGTGTGGTTCTCCTCCCAGTTCACGATCACGGGGCACTGGTCGAAGCCCTTGGGCAGCAGCGGGATGAACTCTTCGTCGATGAACAGGAGGTCGAGCTTCTGCTCCTTGACGACGGCGCGGGTCTGCTTGGCGGACGCGCCGGTGTTGAGCAGCACGATGTCGGTGCCCAGGCGGCCGTGGGCGCACAGCGCCATGATGAAGCCGCGGTGGTTGCGCGACAGCACGCCCACGCGGTCACGCTCACGCACACCGGTGCGGTAGAGGGCCTTGGCCAGCAGGTTCGTCTGCTCGTGGAGCTCGGAGTAGGTGATCGAGCCGGCGTCGTCGATGATGGCGGTGTGGTACGGGTCGCGGGCGGCACCGAGGGCGAGGATGCCGGCGGGCAGGAACTCCCACTGGTAGATGTACTTCAGTGCCTTGCCCATGGCCACCGGGGACATGGCACCGAGGACTCCTGCCTTGAACAACGGCACCGTCCCCTTGGCGAGGATGGGCAACTGGTCGAGGGTAACTGCGGGCTGGGATCCGCTCATGGTGCTCCTTCGGGGTGCTCGTGCGAACAGCGACGATGGGTTTTCCGTCTCATTATTATGGTTAAGAGTACATAACAATGGGCGGTGCGTCCGGCGTTTCGGGAAGTTCGTCGCAGCCGCCTTTGCATAGCGTGATTAACCACTGCGCCGCAGGTCAGGGGTGGGGAATCGGGGTCGGCCGGATGTGACGGGGCTTTTCCCGGCGCCGGTGCGGCCGTCACGCAGGGACGGCGGTGGGGCCGACGGGCGCCCGGAGCGTCCTGCGCGGGCCCTGTTCGCTGTCGGCGTACACATCGGGAAATGGCCGTCAAAACACCCTCTGACATGCAGATTAGTGGGGTCAGAGGGGAGGGTCGGGCCATGGAACAAGCTGAGACGGCCGGTCGTTGTACAGAGTGACTGAACGTGGGAACGCCGAATCACTAAGGTGGTGCCCACATCCGGACCTTGAAGTGAGGGAGAGCAAATGTTCGAGAGGTTCACCGACCGTGCGCGACGAGTCGTCGTCCTGGCGCAGGAAGAAGCCCGCGCGCTCAACCACAACTACATCGGCACCGAGCACATCCTGCTCGGGCTGATCCACGAGGGGGAGGGAGTCGCCGCCAAGGCACTGGAGTCCATGGGTATCTCCCTGGAGGCCGTGCGTACCGAGGTCGAGGACATCATCGGCACCGGCGGCCACCCGCCGAGCGGCTACATCCCCTTCACCCCGCGGGCCAAGAAGGTCCTGGAGCTCGCCCTGCGCGAGGCTCTGCAGCTGGGGCACAAGTACATCGGCACCGAGCACATCCTGCTCGGCCTCATCCGCGAGGGTGAGGGCGTGGCCGCACAGGTGCTGGTCAAGCTCGGCGCCGACCTGTCCCGCGTCCGTCAGCAGGTCATCCAGCTGCTTTCAGGCTACGAGGGCACCGAGCCGGAGGCGGCTCCGGACGAGCCCGCCACGGCGGGCGTCGGCCAGCCGTCGGACTCCGGCGCCGGCGGCAAGCCCGGCCAGAAGTCCAACTCCCTGGTCCTCGACCAGTTCGGCCGCAACCTGACCCAGGCTGCCAAGGACGGCAAGCTGGATCCGGTCGTGGGACGGGAGAAGGAGGTCGAGCGCATCATGCAGGTGCTCTCGCGCCGCACCAAGAACAACCCGGTCCTCATCGGCGAGCCCGGTGTGGGTAAGACCGCCGTGGTCGAGGGCCTTGCCCTGGACATCGTCAACGGCAAGGTGCCGGAGACCCTGAAGGACAAGCAGCTCTACTCGCTGGACCTGGGTTCCCTGGTCGCCGGCTCCCGCTACCGCGGTGACTTCGAGGAGCGCCTGAAGAAGGTGCTCAAGGAGATCAACCAGCGCGGCGACATCATCCTGTTCATCGACGAGATCCACACCCTGGTGGGTGCGGGTGCCGCCGAGGGCGCGATCGACGCGGCCAGCATCCTGAAGCCGAAGCTGGCCCGCGGCGAGCTGCAGACCATCGGTGCCACCACGCTGGACGAGTACCGCAAGCACATCGAGAAGGACGCCGCCCTGGAGCGTCGTTTCCAGCCGGTGCAGGTCCCCGAGCCCGGCGCTGAGATGACCATCGAGATCCTCAAGGGTCTGCGTGACCGCTACGAGGCACACCACCGCGTGTCCATCACCGACGGTGCACTGGCCGCCGCGGCACGGCTGTCCGACCGGTACATCAACGACCGTTTCCTGCCGGACAAGGCCGTCGACCTCATCGACGAGGCCGGCGCCCGCATGCGCATCAAGCGCATGACCGCGCCGAAGGCGATCCAGGACGTCGACGACAAGATCGCCGAGGTCCGTCGCGCCAAGGAAGCCGCGATCGACGACCAGGACTTCGAGAAGGCCGCGTCCCTGCGCGACGACGAGCGCAAGCTCACCGACGAGCGCGCCGAGAAGGAGAAGCAGTGGCGCGCCGGTGAACTCGACGACGTCGCGGAGGTCGGCGAGGAGCAGATCGCCGAGGTGCTGGGCACCTGGACGGGCATCCCCGTGGTGCGGCTCACCGAGGAGGAGTCCACCCGGCTGCTCCACATGGAGGACGAGCTGCACAAGCGCATCATCGGGCAGGACGACGCGGTCAAGGCCGTCTCCCGGGCGATCCGCCGTACCCGTGCGGGTCTGAAGGACCCGAAGCGTCCCAGCGGTTCGTTCATCTTCGCTGGCCCGTCCGGCGTGGGTAAGACCGAGCTGTCGAAGGCGCTGGCGGAGTTCCTCTTCGGCGACGACGACTCGCTGATCCAGATCGACATGGGCGAGTTCCACGACAAGTTCACCGCCTCGCGCCTGTTCGGTGCACCTCCCGGATACGTCGGCTACGACGAGGGCGGCCAGCTGACCGAGAAGGTCCGCCGCAAGCCGTTCTCCGTGGTCCTGTTCGACGAGATCGAGAAGGCGCACTCGGAGATCTACAACACCCTGCTGCAGGTCCTCGAGGACGGTCGTCTCACCGACGGCCAGGGTCGCATGGTCGACTTCAAGAACACCGTGCTGATCTTCACCTCGAACCTGGGCACCAGGGACATCTCCAAGGCCGTGGGCATGGGCTTCACCGGCTCCGGTGAGACCGACGAGGACGCCCAGTACGACCGGATGAAGTCGAAGGTCAACGACGAGCTGAAGAAGCACTTCCGCCCGGAGTTCCTCAACCGTATCGACGACATCGTGGTCTTCCACCAGCTCACCCGCGAGCAGATCGTGCAGATGGTCGACCTGCTCACCGGCCGGGTGCGCAACGCCCTGTCGGAGAAGGACATGGGTCTGGAGATCTCCGAGGAGGCCAAGAGCCTGCTGGCCGTGCGTGGTTTCGACCCGGTGCTCGGTGCCCGTCCGCTGCGCAGGACGATCCAGCGCGAGATCGAGGACCACCTGTCGGAGAAGATCCTCTTCGGCGAGATCGGTGCCGGCGAGATCGTGACCGTGGACGTGGAGAACTGGGACGGCACCGGCAAGGGCGAGGGCGCGAAGTTCGTCTTCGGTTCCCGTCCGAAGCCGCTGCCCGAGATCGCCGCGGAACCGGCCGAGGAGGCGCAGGACGACGTCATCGACGCCGCGTCCGACGAGGACTCGCTGCCCGAGACGCAGGACGTCTCCGCCGGCGAACACCGCGAGTAACAGCAGACAGAACCGGCGCCGGGGTGCGGCGTCCGTCTACCGGGGTAACCGGTAGCGGGCGTCGGCCCCCGCGCCGGTCTGTGTCACGAGACCGTCGACGACGAGGGACGCCAGGGCGCGGGCACGCTGACCGGCGTCCTCGCTCGTGGCGTCGAAGTCGCCGGCGGGCACCTCCTCGGCGCCCTCGGCGCGCAGGATCGCCATGATGCGTCCGCGGACCTGCCGGTCGGTGCCCTCGAACTTCTGGACGCGTTTCTTCGCCGCGGCGGTGTCGGCGCTGCTGGGGGCGGGGCGTCCCAACGCGATCCAGCGGCAGCGGGCCGCGACGGGGCAGCGGTCGCACTGCGGGGAGCGGGCGGTGCACACCGTCGCCCCGAGTTCCATGAGCGAGGAGCACATGCCCAGCGCCTCCTGGTGCAGCTCCGGGGAGTGGTGGGGGTTGCCGTAGCCGCGTCGGCGCAGCCCCGGATCCTCGTCGACCCAGGGCATCAGGTCGGCGACGTCGGCGAGGTCACCGGCCTTCGCCGGGCCCTGCAGGAACTCCCCGCGCGCCAGGCGCCGGTGCACCCGCCGCACGTTCGTGTCGACGACGGGGACGGCGCGTCCGAAGGCGAAGGCGGCGACGGCGCGGGCGGTGTACTCGCCGATGCCCGGCAGGGCCAGCAGTTCGGCGACGGTGCCCGGCACCTCCCCGTCGTGGTCGTCGACGATGGCCCGGGCGCATTCGCGCAGGCGCAGTGCCCGTCGCGGGTAGCCCAGGTTCGCCCAGGCGCGCAGGATCTCGTCGGTCGGGGCCTCGGCCAGGTCCGCCGGGGTGGGCCAGCGCTCCAGCCACGCCTCCCACAGCGGGGCCACGCGGGCGACCGGGGTTTGCTGCGACATGATCTCGCTGAGCAGGACGGCCCACGGTGTGGTCCCGGGGTGTCGCCACGGCAGGTCGCGGGCGTTCTCGTGGAACCATCCGTTCAGCACGGATCCGAGGCTGGACTGCTCGGCCTCTGCGGCCTGCGCCGTTCCTGCCTTCTTCGTCGTGTCGTGCGTCTGTGCCGTGCCCACGGGATCCAACTGTGCCGCACCGGCGGGGCATCCGGCAAAAGGCGGTGGCACAATGGTTCGCATGACAAATGATGACTCGGCTCCGGCCCACCACACCAGCGACCCCTCCGGCCCCCTGGCCCCGCAGGAGGCCGTCGAGATGCTGATGGCCGGAAACCGTCGCTTCATGGACGAATCCTCCGCGCACCCGAACCAGGACCGCGGCCGGCGTGAACTGCTCACCGGCGGTCAGCGTCCCAACGCGGTGGTGCTGGCCTGCTCGGACTCGCGCGTGCCGGTGGAGATCGTGTTCGACCAGGGGCTCGGCGACATCTTCGTGATCCGTACCGCCGGCGAGATCACCGACCTGTCGGTGCTGGCGTCGCTGGAGTTCGCGGTCGTCTCGCTCGGTGTGCCGTTGGTCGTGGTGCTCGGCCACGAGAGCTGTGGTGCGGTCGCCGCCGCCCAGACCGCACTGGCGACCGGCAGCATGCCCCCCGGTTTCCAGCGGGTCCTGGTGGAGAAGGTCACCCCCTCGCTGCTGGCGGCACGTTCGCAGGGTGCGGACACCGGCGAGGACTTCGAGAAGCACCACGTGGTCGAGATCGCGAACCACATCGTGGACCGCTCCCCGGGGATCCTGCAGCGTCTGCGCGAGGGAAACTGCGGCGTGGTCGGCATGCGCTACCGCCTGTCGGACGGCCTGGCGGAGCCCGTCGCCACCTACGGCCTCGAGGTCGAGGGTGTGGACCCCACCGAGGTTCCCTGAGTCGTTCCGGCAGGGGATGTATTCCAGGGGACGTACTTCACGGGATGTACTTCACCGAGGCTAGCGGGGTGTCATGACACCGTGGCATCGTCGCCGCTGGTTACACTGGGCCTGTGACCCAGCACAACGACCCCCGACCTCTGCCCCCGGAAATCTACCAGCGCCGTCGCGTCGGCGCGGTCGTGGTGCTTGTGCTGGTCGTGGCGTTGCTGTGGTGGGTGGTCAGTTCGCTGACCGGCGGTGACGAGGGGCAGGACCAGGTCGCCCAGACCTCGCAGTCCTCGCAGAGCTCCGCGGCGTCGGAGGCCACGTCGGAGCCCTCGGAGTCTGAGCCCGCGAGCTCCTCCGAGTCGGCGGAACCGTCCTCCTCGGCGTCCGCTGACCCGTCGGCGTCCGCCGAGCCGACGGAGAGTTCGGCCGCGGGCGTCCCCGACGAGGTGGCCAACAAGGACACCTGTGAACTCGACGACCTGCAGCTCACGGTGCGCCCCGGTGCACCGACGTTCCGGGACGGTCAGCAGCCGAACTTCTTCCTGGAGGTCAACAACCCCACCAAGGGCGACTGCGACATCGACCTGGGGGACAACGAGCTGAGGTTCGAGGTCTTCACCATGGACTCCGGTTACACGCGGGTGTGGGGCGACACCGACTGCAACGCGCCCACCTCGACCGGCCGGCTGCGCCTGGACCCGGGTCAGTCCCGCACCTACGAGATGACCGCCTGGTCGCGCACCAGCTCCTCACCGGACTCCTGCGAGAACCGCGAGGCCGTCGGCAACGGTGCCTACATGCTCTACGGCCACATCGGGGAGAAGACCTCGGAGTCGGAGACCTTCAACCTCGCATGACCCCGATCTTCGCCACGGCCTCCTGGACGGTGCCGACGGCGATGATCTTCAGCCCCTTCGGTGGCGTGGCACGGTCCGACCCGCGGGTGGAGTCCGGGACGACGGCGGTGGTGAACCCCAGCCGCCGGGCCTCGGCCAGGCGCTGACGCAGGTCGGGGACGCGCCGCACCTCGCCGCCGAGCCCGACCTCACCCACGGCGACGAGCCCGGTGGGCAGTGCCGTTCCGGAAGCGGTGGAGGCCATCGCCAGGGCGAGGGCGAGGTCGGCACCTGGTTCGTTGATCTTCATCCCGCCGACGGTGGCGGCGTAGACCTCGTGACCCATCAGGTCCACCCCGGCCCGTTTGGCGAGTACGGCCAGCACCACGGCCACGCGGCTGGCGTCGATACCGGTGACGACCCTGCGCGGGGTGTGCATCTGGGTCTCCAGGGCGAGGGTCTGGATCTCGCCGAGCATGGGGCGGCGGCCGTCCATCAGCACGGTCACCGCCGTCCCGGCGACAGGGTCGTCCCGGTGGTGCAGGAACAGTCCGGACGGGTCGGCGACCTCGCGGATGCCCTCGGCGGTCTGCTCGAAGCAGCCGACCTCGTCGGTGGCGCCGAAACGGTTCTTCTGGCCGCGCAGGAAGCGCAGGGAACTGTGGCGGTCGCCCTCGAAATTCAGCACCGCGTCCACAAGGTGCTCCACGGTGCGGGGCCCGGCGACGTTGCCGTCCTTGGTGACGTGGCCGACCAGCAGGACGGGGACACCGGTGGACTTCGCCAGGGTGGTCAGCGTGGCGGCGACCGCGCGGGTCTGGGCCACGCCGCCGGCGACACCCTCCACGCCCGAGGCGTTGAGGGTCTGCAGGGAGTCGACGATGACCAGTTCCGGCTGCACGGCGTCGATCTGGCCCAGTGCGGTCTCCAGGTCGTGCTCGGCGGCGAGGAACAGCGAGTCCGAGAGCGCGCCGGTGCGTTCGGCGCGGTGGCGTACCTGCCCCACGGACTCCTCGGCGGTGATGTAGAGGACGCTGCGGTCCTGGCGCGCCCAGCGGTTGGCGACCTCCAGCAGCAGCGTGGACTTGCCCACCCCGGGTTCGCCGGCGAGCAGGACCGCGCTGCCGGGGACCACGCCACCACCGAGCACCCGGTCGAGTTCGCCGATGCCGCTGGGACGGTGGTTGGCGATCGTCGGGTCGATGTCGGTGACCGCCTTCGCAGGGGAGGTCGGGGTCAGCCCCGTGGCGCGTGCCCCGCCGGTGCCACCGGCACCGCCGCCGGCGGGGAACACGGCGTCCATCGTCCCCCACTCCTGGCAGGAGGGGCACCGGCCCACCCACTTCGACACCTGGTGGCCGCAGGACGTGCAGGCGTAGGTGCTGCGGGACTTTTTCGGTGCGGTCTTCGTGGCCATGCTCCACACACTAGTACCGGGCACGGACATGAAAAACGCGCCTTCCCCCGTGGCAGGGGAAGACGCGTTCGGCTTGCGGCGAACTAGCCGGAAACTAGCCGATGTCGGCGCCCTCGTGGTCGCCGTCGATGGTGTCGGTGCCCTCGCGGGTCACGCCGTCCTGGTGGCGGTTGGTGTGGCCGGCCTCGGCGTACCAGGCGGTGATGGGGGCGTTGATCTCGAGGTCGCCGTTGCTGAACTCGAAGGTCACGACGCGGGCGGCGCCGGTGTAGAAGTTCTCGCCCTCGACCGTGGTCTCCAGGTACTCGACGCAGCCGGCGTCGGCGTCCTCCGGGTTCATGTCCGAGATCGCGGCCTCGGAGTCGGCCACCACGGAGCAGTCGGGGGAGACGGTGACGTTGCCGCCGATGTCCAGGGTGGCGTCCTGCACGGAGACGCGCTCCAGGGTGATGTCGTTGCCCTCGACGCCCTGGTTGGCGAGGTTGAACTTCAGTGCGACGGAGTTGTCCTCCTGGGTGATCAGGGTGACGTCCCGCACGGCGGCGTCCCCGAGGTCACCGTCCGTGCCGTTGACGGCGGCCACCTGGTTCGCGGTCTGGGAGATCTGGCCCGCGCCACAGGCGGTCAGGGCCAGGGCCGCGCAACCGGCGGTGACGGCGAGCAGCCGACGCGCGGCGGGCTTCCGGTTCTTCACTGTTGTTCTCCTCCATCTGAGGCCCGTTTCGGGGGGCCGTCAACTGCAGATGATATGTCCCGGCACGTGTCACGGTGACGGGTCTCGTCGAGTCCACATTAACCTGTGTGGGGGCTGGACACATAGTCGGAGGATTCACCTAGGTCGTGTTGCTAAAGGGTTTGTGGCGGCCAGGATGACACCCTCAGGCG
>JAKDIS010000076.1 GCA_030450335.1 Corynebacterium sp.
CTCTCGAGCACGACGGCGACCAGGCCCGCGACGTCCTCGCCGACGACGAGGTTGGAGCCGCCACCGACGACGAGCAGGGGGACGCCGGCCTCGTCGAGGCTGCGTACGACCTCGGCGACGGCGTCCGCCGAACGACAGCACAGGGTGTGGGCGGGGGCACCGCCGACCCGCAGGGTGGTCAGGTCAGCGAAGCTGCGCGACGACGTTTCGACGTCATTCCTCCTGGTCAGACGCTGTAACGTTGCGGAGGGAACGGAAACTGTTCTCGGCTGGAACGTAAAATCAGGACGTGGCACACTTATGATGTTAGCCTTTCTGCATGACAACACACATCGAGTCCTCCACGACCGTCAACCACCCGCTGGACAAGGTCATCAAGGCCCTGAGCTCCAAGGAGTACTGGGAGTACGAGGCCCAGAACCTCTCCGAGGTCCCCGGCGAAGTCAACTCCTTCACCGCCGAGCCCATCGAGGTCGTCCTCTTCGAGGTCCTGCCCACCGACGCACTGCCCGAGGCCGTGCGCTCCATGGTCTCCCAGAACCTGAAGCTCAAGCGCACCGTCACCTTCGGCGACGAGAAGGACGGCGTCGTCAACGGCGACATGGCCGCCGAGGTCAAGGGCGCCCCGGTGAAGTTCGGCGCCGAGCTCACCCTCACCGGTGAGGGCGACTCCACCACCCTGTCCGCCGAGGCCGACATCGACGTCACCATCCCCATGGTCGGCCCGGTCATCGAGCCCAAGGTCGCCGACGCCGTCCGCGACATCATCAACAACGAGAACACCCTCATCGACACCTGGATCAAGGAGAACCTCTGATCCACCCCGTGAACCTGCGGATCACCGCACAATCCACCGGGTAATCGCCGTATACCTGGCGCCGGTGGGTGGTCATGGTTCACACTGGTCCGGTGAGCACTTCAAACAGCACCGGACCATCCGCCACCGGCCCGCAGGGCTGGGGGGCCCAATCACCGCAGGACGGCGGCAACGCCGGCAAGAAGCGGTCGGGCCGGTGGTGGAAGATTCTCCTCGTCGTCGTCATCGTCCTCGCCGTCCTGGCGGCGGTGGCCGAGTTCGGACTGCGTGCCTACGCGAAGAACACGGTCGTCGACGAGATCCGTTCCTCGGCCGAGGAACGCGGCACCGCGCTCACCGAGGACCCCTCGGTGAGCTTCGGCACGTCTCCCCTCCTGCTCGGGCTGCTGCAGGGCAAGATCCCCTCCTTCGAGGCGGACCTGCCCTCCAGCCTGGACGTGTCCTACGAGGACTCCGACCAGTCGCGCCCGGTCGTCTCCGGCCAGCCGGCGATGACGATCAACGCCAAGGACATGTCCACCGACACCGACAACCCCACCGCCGGTGAGATCACCGTGGACACCACCCTGCCGCCGGACCTGCTTCTCTCGGAGATCCAGAAGTCGCAGGCGGAGGGTTCCGGTGACGACGCCGAGGGCGCCGGCGGCCTGCTCGAGGGCCTCATCGAGGTCACCGGTGTGCAGATGAACACCGCCGACAACACCATGGACCTGGAGATCACCGGCGGCCTGGCGACGCTGAGCATGACCCCGGTCGTCGAGGACGGCGCACTGAACTTCGAGGTGCAGAACCTCCAGATCCTGGGCATGGACCTGCCGGAGTCGATGGTGCAGTCACTGACCGACTCCCTGCAGGAGACCGTCAACGACGTGGAGGGCCTGCAGATCCAGGACGCGACGATCACCGAGGACGGCCTGAAGGTCCAACTGCACGGCACCGACGTGAGCCTCGACGACGTCTCTTCGTCCACCTCCAGCTTCTCGGAGGACTCGGGGCAGGACTCGGGGCAGACCACCCAGGAGGGCTGATCCCCTCCCCGACCTCCCCGCCGCGCGCGGGCATCCCGAAAGAGCAACCCCACAGGTTGGTGCGACCGACCCGTGGGGTTGCTCTCTGCGTCGGGGAGGGTGCGCCGCGGCAGGATCGACATCCCCCTCCCCCACATGGGGGTGTGATGTAGCGCACATGACACGAATGTTCCAATCGGTCACGCGTGATTGTTTCCGGGTGCTACAACTGGCAGCATGATTTCCGTAGGCGAACCACAGTATTAGCCGTCGGAAGCATTCCACTGCACAGACAACACTCGGAGGCTTTCCGTGAGTGACACCCCACCCGTGAGAATCGCGAACTTCTCCGGCTTCTACGGTGACCGCGACAGCGCGATGAAAGAGATGCTCGACGGCGGTGAGATCGACTACCTCACCGGCGACTACCTCGCAGAACTCACCATGCTCATCCTCGCCAAGGGGATGATGAAGAACCCCACCCTCGGCTACGCCAGGCGGTTCATCGACCACCTGGACTCCTGCCTGGACAGCATCGCCGAGCGCGGCGTGAAGGTCGTGACCAACGCCGGCGGACTCAACCCGTCCGGCCTGGCGGACGCACTGCGCAAGAAGGTCGAGGAGCGTGGACTGGACCTCACCGTCGCCTACGTCGACGGCGACGACGTCCGGGAACCATTACGACCGACTGTTCCTGACGCCCTGTGCGCGAACGCCTACCTCGGGGCGTTCGGCATCGTCGAGTGCCTCGCCGCCGGCGCCGACATCGTGGTCACCGGACGCGTCACCGACGCCTCGGTGGTCGTGGGCCCCGCCGCCCACCACTTCGGCTGGGGCCCCGGCGACCACGACCAGATCGCCGGCGCCATGGCCGCCGGGCACGTCATCGAGTGCGGCACCCAGGCCACCGGCGGCAACTACTCCGGTTTCAACCGCGGCGTCCTCGACGGCCGCCCCGTGATGCCCGGCTTCCCCCTCGCCGAGGTCCACGCCGACGGCTCCTCGGTGATCACCAAGCACGAGGGCACCGGTGGTGCGGTCACCGCCGGCACCGTGACCGCCCAGCTGCTCTACGAGGTCACCGGTGCCCGCTACGCCGGGCCGGACGCCGTCCTGCGCCTCGACCACCTCCGTGTGGAGGACCTCGGCGACGACCGGGTGCGCATCAGCGGCGCCACCGGTGAGGCTCCCCCGCCCACCACCAAGGTCAGCGTGAACAAGCTCGGCGGGTTCCGCAACGAGGTCCAGGTCCTGTTCTCCGGGCTCGACGTGGAGGACAAGGCGGACCTGTTCACCCGCCAGCTCGACACCCTCGAGCCGCGCCCGCGCACCGTGGAGTACCGCCTGGAGCGTACCCACCACCCGGACGCGGACACCCAGGCCGCGGCGTCCGCCCGTCTGGTGTGCGTGGTGTGGGACCCCAACCAGGACCTCATCGCCGAGTGGGGCCGCGGCGTGGTCGGCACCGCCCTGGCGTCCCCGCCGGGCACCTTCTTCGACGGGGTTCCGCCGAAGCCCGGCATGTACGGCACCTTCTCGCCCGCCTACGTCGACAACGACGTGCCGGTGCACACCGCCAACCTCGCCGACGGCTCCACCGTGACCGTCGCACCGCCGCAGGTGACCGCCGAGCTCGGGTCGTCCTACACCGACGAGTCCGTCCCGGGTCCGGATGCGTCCGGAGAGACCCGGCGCGCACCGATCGGCCTGCTCGCCGACGCGCGCAGCGGCGACAAGGGCGGCAGCGCCAACATCGGACTGTGGACCCGCGACGACGCCGCCTACCCGTGGCTCGTCGAGACCGTCACCCCCGAGTCGGTCCGGCGGCTGCTGCCGGAGACCGCGGAACTCGACGTGGAGGTCTTCGCCCTGCCGCACCTCAACGCGGTGAACGTGGTGTTCCAGGACATCCTCGGCCAGGGCGTGGCCCACGGTGCCCGCTTCGACCCGCAGGGCAAGGGGCTCGGCGAATGGCTGCGTTCGCGCCACGTCGACGTGCCCGTCTCCCTGCTCAACACCAGCAACGACAGTGAGGACGCATCATGACCGCATCGACAGCGGTGGTCCCGGGCTCCGAGGAGTACCAGGCCAACCGGCAGTCCATGGAGGACAAGCTCGGCGAGATCCGGGAGGCCTACGAGTCCGCCTTCTCTGGCGGCGGCGAGAAGTCCCTGGAGAGGCTCCGTAGCCGAGACAAGATGACCCCGCGCGAGCGCATCGACTCCCTGCTCGACCAGGGGTCGCCCTTCCTCGAGCTGTGCACCATGGCGGGCTTCGGCACCGACTTCGCCGTCGGCGGTTCGGTCGTCGGCGGCATCGGCACCGTCGAGGGCGTGGACTGCCTCATCGTGGCCAACGACCCCACGGTCAAGGGCGGCGCCTCCAACGAGTGGACGCTGCGCAAGTGCAACCGTCTGCAGGAGATCGCCCGCAAGAACCGTCTGCCCGTGCTCACCCTGGTGGAGTCCGGCGGTGCGGACCTGCGCAGCCAGAAGGAGGTGTTCGTCCCCGGCGGCGCCATGTTCCGCGACATCACCCAGCTGTCGAAGGAGGGCATCCCCACCATCGCCATCGTGTACGGCAACTGCACCGCCGGCGGTGCCTACATCCCCGGCATGTCCGACCACGTGGTGATGATCAAGGAGCGTTCCAAGGTCTTCCTCGCCGGCCCGCCGCTGGTGAAGGCGGCCACCGGTGAGGTCACCGACGACGAGAGCCTCGGTGGTGCGCAGATGCACACCGACGTCTCCGGTCTCGGCGACTACCTCGCCGTCGACGAGCTGGACGCCGCACGCATCGGACGCTCCATCGTCCGGCGCCTGAACTGGCGCCGCAAGGGCCAGACCCCGTCGACGGACGTCGCCGCCCCGGTGCTCGACGAGGAGGACCTGCTCAGCATCGTCCCCGACGGGCTCAAGGTCCCCTACGACCCCTACGAGATCATCGGACGCTTCGTCGACGCCAGCGAGTTCGACGAGTTCAAGCCCCGCTACGGCTCCGGTCTGGTCACCGGCTGGGCGCAGGTCCACGGCTACCCGGTGGGCATCCTCGCCAACTCCCGCGGCGTGCTGTTCAGCGAGGAGGCGCAGAAGGCCACCCAGTTCATCCAGCTGGCGAACCAGACCGACACCCCGCTGATCTTCATGCACAACACCACCGGCTACATGGTCGGCAAGGAGTACGAGCAGCAGGGCATCATCAAGCACGGCGCGATGATGATCAACGCGGTGTCCAACTCCACGGTCCCGCACATCTCCCTGATCACCGCGGCCAGCTACGGCGCCGGCCACTACGGGATGTGCGGACGCGCCTTCGACCCGCGCTTCGTGTTCGCCTGGCCGTCGGCCCGCTCGGCGGTGATGGGTTCCGAGCAGCTCGCCTCCGTGATCAGCAGCATCAGCGCCCAGTCGGCCCGTGGCCGCGGCCTGGACTACTCCGAGGACGCCGAGAAGCAGCTCTACGACATGCTCAAGACCCAGGCCGACGCCGAGTCCGCCCCGCTGAAGATGTCCGGGATGCTCTACGACGACGGTGTCATCGACCCCCGCGACACCCGTGCCGTGGTGGGTACGGCACTGTCCGCCATCCACTCCGGACCGGTGGAGGGCGCCGACGGCTTCGGCGTCTTCCGGATGTGACGGGCGACAACCAGATGAAGGAAGAAATGACACACTCTGCACCGACGACCATCCTCGTCGCCAACCGCGGCGAGATCGCCCGACGCGTGTTCACCACCGCACGCAACCGCGGCCTGTCCACCGTCGCCGTCTACTCCGACGCCGACGCCAACGAACCCTTCGCCCTGGAGGCCGACGCCGCCGTCCGGCTGCCCGGCAACGCCCCGGCGGAGACCTACCTCAACGCCGAGGCCGTGCTGGACGCCGCGAAGCGCACCGGCGCCGACGCCGTCCACCCCGGTTACGGTTTCCTGTCGGAGAACGCCGGCTTCGCCCGCGCCGTCATCGACGCCGGGCTGACCTGGATCGGCCCCTCCCCCGCCGCCATCGACGCGATGGGTTCCAAGACCGAGGCCAAGAAGCTCATGGAGGCCGCCGGCGTGCCGGTGCTCACCAACCTGGAGACCTCCGAGATCACCGAGGACATGCTCCCGGTGCTGGTCAAGGCCTCCGCCGGTGGTGGTGGCCGCGGTATGCGCGTGGTGCGCACCATGGACGAGCTGGAGTCCGAGACCGCCGCCGCCGTCCGCGAGGCCGAGAGCGCCTTCGGCGACGGCACGGTGTTCATCGAGCGCTACATCGAGTCCGGCCGCCACATCGAGGTCCAGCTCATGGCCGACAACCACGGTGGCGTGTGGGCGGTGGGCGAGCGCGAGTGCTCGATCCAGCGCCGTCACCAGAAGGTCATCGAGGAGGCGCCGTCGCCGCTGGTCGAGCGGGTCGACGGGATGCGCGAGCGGCTGTTCGAGGCGGCCCGCGCCGCCGCCCACGCCATCGACTACAGCGGTGCGGGCACCGTGGAGTTCCTGGCCAACGACAAGGGCGAGTTCTTCTTCCTGGAGGTCAACACCCGCCTGCAGGTCGAGCACCCCGTCACCGAGGCCACCACCGGGCTGGACCTGGTGGGCCTGCAGTTCGACGTCGCCGCCGGACTGCCCCTGCCGGCGGAGAACCCGCCGGAGCTGAACGGTTGGGCCGTGGAGGCGCGCGTCTACGCCGAGGATCCCCGCCACGACTACCGGCCGATGTCCGGCGAGGTCCTGCGCTTCGACTTCGACGACGTGGTCTCCTCCTTCGCCGGGCCGCACGTGCCCGGCATCCGGCTCGACGCCGGCCCGGAGGCCCGCCCGGGGCGTCCTGCCGTGGTCGGCGTGAACTACGACGCCATGCTCGCCAAGGTCATCTCCTGGGCACCGACGCGTGCCGAGGCGGTGGGACGGCTCAGCGGCACGTTGCGCCGCGCGCGCATCCACGGCCTGGGCACCAACCGTGACCAGCTGGTCTCCATCCTGGACGACGCGGACTTCCGCGCCGGCGACATCAACACCGCCTTCCTGGAGAAGACCCACCCCGAGGTCTCGGCCATCACGCTCGCCGACGGCGCGGCGGTGGCGGTCTCCGCCTTCGCCGCCGCCGTCGTCGCCGAGGCGGCCACCGCCGCCACGCGCCCCACCAGGCACGTGCGCAGTGGTTTCCGCCTCTTCGGCGACGCCCGCACCACCCACCGCTTCCTCAGCGACCAGGCGCAGAACAAGGACGGTGGCCAGGACGACGACGCGGTGCAGGTCGAGATCGTGCGGTCCTCGCGCTCCACCGGCGCAGAGACCGTCACGCTCGGCGGCGAGCCGGACGTCCGGCTGGTGGAGGTCACCCCGGGCGACGGCGTCACCCGCGACACGGGCACCCCGGCGACCGTCGTCGTCGAGGTGGACGGCATCCGCCGCACCCTCACCGTGCACCGCTACCCCGGTGGCGGTGTCGGCGTGGACTCCGCCCTGGGCCCGGTCACCCTCACCGAGCGGCCCCGTTACGACGACCCGGCCGACATCGTCGCCGAGGGCGCGCTGGTCGCCCCCATGCCCGGGACGGTCACCAGCGTGTCCGTCGCCGTGGGCGACACGGTCACCACCGGCCAGAAACTCATGACGATCGAGGCCATGAAGATGGAGCACACCATCTCGGCCACCTCCGACGGCACCGTGGCCGAACTCGCCGCGGCCGCCGGCGACCACATCGAGACCGGCACCCTGCTGGCGGTCATCGACACCCCCGAATCAGACGACTAACCACCACTTTCCAAGGAGAAAACCCATGTCACAGCCCCAGGTCAGCATGCCCCTCAACGACACCCCCGAGCAGGAGGAGCTGCGCAAGACCGTGCGCGCCCTCGCCAAGAAGTACGGCTACGAGTACATGGTCAAGAAGGCCGACGCCGACGAGTACCCCACCGAACTGTGGAAGGAGGCCGGCGAGCTCGGCTTCGTCGGTGTCAGCCTGCCGGAGGAGTTCGGCGGCGGCGGAGCCGGCCTGCTCGAGCTGTCCATCGTCCAGGAGGAGCTCTCCTCCGAGGGCTGCGGACTGCTGATGCTCGTCGTCTCCCCCGCGATCTGCGGGTCGATCATCGCCGCCTTCGGCACCCCCGACCAGAAGCAGCGGTGGCTGCCGGGCATCGCCTCCGGCGAGTTCATCAGCGCCTTCGGCATCACCGAGGCCGACGCCGGCACCAACAGCCACAACATCACCACCACCGCCAAGAAGGACGGTGACGAGTGGGTGCTCAACGGGTCGAAGACCTTCATCTCCGGTGTGGACCAGGCCGACGCCGTGCTCATCGTCGCCCGCGCCCACGACGAGCGCACCGGCAAGCTCAAGCCCGCCCTGTTCATGGTGCCCACCGACGCCGAGGGCTTGTCCAAGTCCCACATCCCCACCGAGGTGATGCTGCCGGAGTCGCAGTACACCCTGTTCATGGACGACGTCCGACTCAAGGACGAGGACCTCGTCGGCGACAGCGACGCCGGCATCTTCCAGCTCTTCGTCGGCCTTAACCCGGAGCGCATCATCGCCACCGCGATGGCCACCGGCATGGCCCGCTACGCCCTGGACACCGCCGTGAAGTACGCCAACGAGCGCGTCATCTGGAAGACCCCCATCGGTGCCCACCAGGGTCTGTCCCACCCGCTGGCCCAGTGCCGCATCGAGCTGGAGCAGGCACGCCTGATGTGCCGCAACGCCGCCGCCCGCTTCGACCAGGGCGACCTCGACGGTGCGGCCACCGCGGCGAACATGGCCAAGTACGCCGCCGGCGAGGTCTCCGCGCGCTCCATCGACCAGGCCGTGCAGACCCTCGGCGGCAACGGCCTCACCTCGGAGTACGGCCTGGCCCGCATGTACGCCGCCTCCCGCCTGCCGCGCATCGCACCGGTCAGCCGCGAGATGCTGCTGAACTACGTCGCGCAGACCGTCATGGGCCTGCCGAAGAGCTACTGACCGCCCCACGTCCACCCCGAAAGGAGGCCGACCATGGCCATCACCACCAGCACGGAGAACAACACCGCGCGCATCACCATCGACGCGCCGGACCGTCGTAACGCACTGTCGCCACAGCTCATCAGCGACCTCGCCGAGGCACTGGGGGCCGCGGCGCGGGACGACGCGGTGCGCAGCGTGATCCTGGACCACACCGGGACCACGTTCTGCTCCGGCGCGGACCTCGCCGCCGTCGGCGACACCCCGCCGGAGCAGGTCACCGCCAACTTCATCGCGCTGCTGCGCACCATCGTGGAGTTGCCGAAGCCGGTCACCGCGGTGGTGGACGGCAACGTCCGGGCCGGTGGCGTGGGCCTGGCCGCCGCCTGCGACATGGTGTTCGCCTCGCCCGGGTCGTCCTTCGCGACGACCGAGACGCGCATCGGCGTCGCGCCGGCGATGATCGCCCTGACCGTCCTGCCCCGCCTGGCGTCCCGCGCCGCGTCGCGCTACCTGCTCACCGGGGAGCGCTTCGACGCCGAGACCGCCGAACACCACGGATTCATCACCGCGGTGGTCGACGACCCGCACCAGCAGGCCCGCGACACCGCGGAGAACCTGGTGCGCTGCTCGCCGCAGGGGCTGAGGGAGACCAAGGCGATCATCAACCGGGATGTCGTCGACGGGTTCGACACCGGTGCCGCGGCGCTGGCGGAGAAGTCCGCCGAGCTCTTCGCCACGCCGGAGGCGCTCGAGGGGATCACCGCGTTCCTGCAGAAGCGCCCGCCGAACTGGGCCGCGTGAGGTCCGACCGCCGTGACGACGGTGTTAGAGTGACTGACCAATGACCGAGGAGAGTGGGAGACCGGTGCCGAGCAGGGTGGCCCAGCAGGAGCGCAGCAGGGTGACGCGACGTCGCCTGCTCGAGGCTGCGCTGGACACCCTGTCGGACGACGGTTTCCCCGCGACGACGGTGAGCGCCGTCGCCGCCCGGGCCGGGGTCTCCCGTGGTGCCGCACAGCACCACTTCCCCACCCGCGACTCCCTCGTCGAGGCCGCACTCGAGGAGTTCTTCTCCGAGCGCACCCAGCAGTTGCGTCGCAGCGTCGCCGACCTGTCGACCGGCAGCAACGGCGCCCCCGTCACGGAGGTCCTGGAGCTGGTCTTCGGGTTCTTCAGCAACCGCCCGTTCCACGCCGCCCTGCACATCTGGGCAGCGGCGAGCACGGATGCCAGCCTGCGGGAACTCATCATCCCCGCGGAGGCGCGCTACGGCCGTGAGGTCTACCAGCTCACCGGCCTGGCCCTGAACGCCGACCTGTCCGACCAGCGCACCCGGCGTCTGCTGGGACTGACCCTGGACGTGGCCCGCGGACTGGGGCTCGGCTCGGTGCTGGTGGACACCCGCTCGCACCAGCGCAGCGCACTGGAGACCTGGTCGGCGATCCTCGCCGACATCAAGCGCAACGACTAACGCTCCTCCCCTCCCCTTCCCGTCGCACCGGCACCACGGGACACGTCCGTCCCGACGTACTTAGATTTCACAACAATAGGTCTACCGGAGGACCACCCATGACCACGAGCACGGAGGACGACACCGTCGGACGCATGCTGCGCCGACGAATCGCCGACACCCCGCACCGCCGCGCCTTCACCCACCCTACGACCACCACCACCGGTGCCACCGGCACCGACCTCGGCTGGACCTCCGTGACCTGGTCGCAGGTCGGCCGGCACACCGACGAACTCGCCGCCGGGCTCATCACCCTGGTCGTCGACGCCGGCGACCGCGTCGCCATCGCCAGCACCACCCGCTACGACTGGGTGGTGGCCACCTACGCCACGATGTGCGCCGGCGCGGCCACGGTGGCGGTCTACCCCACCACCGTGGCCCGCGACGTCCGGCACATCATCGGCGACTCCGGGAGCTGCGTCGTCTTCGCCGAGGACGCCTGCCAACTGGCCAAGCTCACCGCCCTGCGCGACGAGCTGCCGGACGTCCACACCGTGGTCGTCTTCGACAACGACATCCCGGACCGTCCCGACGACTGGGTGGTGACGCTCGACGAACTCGCCCGCCGCGGGCGCGGGCACCTGCGGGAGCACCCTGACGCCGTCGCCGCACGTACCGACGCCACCGGCCCGGACGACCTGGCCACGCTGATCTACACCTCCGGCACCACCGGCACACCCAAGGGCGTGCTCCTGCCCCACCGGGTGTGGACGGGGCAGGTCCGCAGCATCGACAGGACCGTGAACAGCGGGGACACGCTGCTGGGCATCGACGACAAGCAGTTCCTCTGGCTTCCCCTGGCCCACGTCATGGGCAAGCTGATGATCCTGCTGCCGGTGCACATCGGCTTCGAGACCACGGTGGACGGGCGCATCGACCGCATCGTGGACAACATCGGGGTGAGCCGTCCGACGTTCATGGCCTCCGTGCCGAGGATCTTCGAGAAGGCCTACACCGGCATCACCACGATGACCGCGGAGGACCCCGGACCGTGGCGGGTCAGGGAGCGGCTGTTCCAGTGGGCGTCCCGGGTGGCGGTCGAGGTCCACGCCGCCGGCGGGGACGGGGCCGGGGACGGGAACGCCGCCTCGACCACACGGTGGCAGCGGCTTCAGGCCCGGCTCGCCGACCGCCTGGTCTTCGCCAAGGTCCGGGCCCGGTTCGGCGGGCGAATCCGCTACTTCATCTCCGGCTCGGCGGCGCTGAACTCCGACGTCGCCCGCTGGTTCGGTGCCGCCGGACTGCCGATCCTGGAGGGCTACGGGATGACCGAGACCAACGTGGCCACCCTCGGTCTGCCGCACACCAACCGGCCCGGCACCGTCGGCGCCGCATTGGACGGCTTCGAGGTGGACATCGCCGACGACGGCGAGATCCTGGTGCGCGGCCCCGGGGTCATGGCCGGTTACCACGATAACCCGACGCAGACCGCCGAGACACTCACCGACGACGGCTGGCTGCACACCGGCGACATCGGCACCCTCGACCCACACGGCCGGCTGCAGGTCACCGACCGCAAGAAGGAGCTGTTCAAGACGTCCAACGGCAAGTACGTCGCCCCGGCCCCCACGGAGGCCCGGTTCAAGGGTCTGTGCCCGGTGGCCTCGCAGATCGTGGTCGTCGGCGAGTCCCGTCCCTACGTGACCGCCCTGATCGCCCTGGACGAGGCCGCGCTCGCCGCCTGGGCGCAGCGCACCGGCGTGCCGGGCGACTACGCGGGCGTCACCGCCGACCCGCGGACCCACGCGATGGTGCAGGACTACGTCGACGAACTCAACACCACCCTCAACCCCTGGGAGCAGGTCAAGCGCTTCCGGATCCTGGACCGCGAGCTCTCGGTGGACGACCAGGAGCTCACCCCGTCACTGAAGCTGCGACGCCGCCCCGTGATGGAGCACTTCGCCGCCGACATCACCGCCCTCTACCCCACCACGTGAAGGAGTCCGACCGTGACCACCACCGACCTCACCACCTTCGACCCCGCGATCCGTTCCACCGGCCACCTGCTGCGCGACCGCGTGGCCGCGACGCCCGAGCGTCGCGCCTTCTCATTCCCCGACCCCGCCAATCCTGATACGACCGACCCAGACAAGTGGGTGACCCTGACCTGGGGCGAGGTCGGCCGACAGGCGGTCGAGGTGGCCGCCGGACTGATCTCCCTGGGCGTGCAGCCCGAGGACCGCGTCGCGATCGCCTGCACCACCCGCTACGAGTGGGCGCTCGCCGACTACGGCATCGTCTACGCCGCCGCCGCGACCGTCACCGTCTACCCCACCACCCTGGCCGACGACGTCTGCTTCATCCTCGACGACTCCGACAGCGAGATCGTCTTCGTGGAGGACGCCGCACAGCTCGCCAAACTCACGGGCCTGAGCGACCGCCTGCCGAAGATACGCACGGTGGTCCTGCTGGAGGGCGAGGTGCCCGGGAATCTGCCCGGGGAACTGTCCGGCGACGAATCCTGGGTGATCACCATGGACGACCTGCGCGCCCGCGGACGTGACCGGCTCGTCACCGATCCCGGCGAGATCGACGGGCGCATCGACTCCACCGACCTCCACAACCTCGCCACCCTGATCTACACCTCCGGGACCACCGGCCGCCCCAAGGGCGTGCTGCTGCCGCACCGGGTGCTGGTCTTCG
>JAKDIS010000077.1 GCA_030450335.1 Corynebacterium sp.
TCAGGGGATAGAGCACCGCTCTCCTAAAGCGGGTGTCGGCAGTTCGAATCTGCCCTGGGGCACGGTCACACAAGCCGTCGGTCGACAAGACCGGCGGCTTGTTTCGTGCATCGGGCACCATCCCCGGGAGGCACACTCCACGGGTAGGATCGCGAACGTAAGATCCTTAACTTCGAGAGTCCGGGAGGTAGCCCATGCCACATGACCGCATCGACGTACACCAGCACATCATCCCGCCCCGGTGGCGGGAGGCGTTGGAGAGCACCGGGACGACCTCCGGGGGATGGCCCACGCCGGACTGGAGCCCGGCGTCCGCCGTCGACATGATGGACAGGCAGGGCATCGCGACCGGAGTCCTCTCGGTCACCTCCCCCGGCACTTCCTTCGAAGGTATCGACGACCCGCGGGGCCTGGCCCGCGCCGTCAACGACTTCGGCGCGGAACTGGCGAAGGACCGGCCGGACCGCTTCGGCACCTTCGCCTCGCTCCCGCTGCCCGACGCCGACGGGGCCGTCGAGGAGGCCGTGTACGCGTTGGACGTCCTGGGGTCGGACGGCGTCGTCCTGATGTCCAACGCCGGCGGGAAGTACCTGGGCGACCCGGACTACGAGCAGCTGTGGCAGGAACTGGACGCACGCGGCGCAGTGGTGTTCATCCACCCGGCACAACCACCGATGCCGCTGCTGGACGGCACCCCGGCCCCCATGGCCGACTACGTCTTCGACACGACCAGGACGGCGTTGAACATGGTGTTGGCCGGAGTGATGAACCGGTACACGGACATGAGGGTGATCCTTGCCCACGGCGGCGGATTCCTACCGTACGCCGCCTACCGTTTCGCCTCACTCACCGCGACGACGGTCGATACCGGATGTACCGAGGACAGCGTCCTGACCGCGATGAGACGCTTCTACTTCGACACTGCCCTGGCCTCCAGCCCGAGTTCGCTCCCCAGCCTCCTCGAGTTCGCCGCCCCCGGACACGTCCTCTACGGCAGCGACTGGCCCTTCGCCAACGAGAAGGCGGGAACCTACTTCAACTCCTTCCTCGAGACCTACGACGGATTCACCACCGGCCAGCAGCACGAGGTGAACCGCGGCGCGGCCGAGGTGTTGTTCCCCCGTCTGGTTCCCTGACTTCGGCCGGGGTCTGCCTACACTTCCCGGCCCTCCCACAACAGCGTGTGCCCCGACCACGGGATCGCGTCGGGTGTCACCTCGAACAGCTCGCCCGCCTGAAGCTGGCGCTCCTCCTCGCGTGCGTGCGGGCAGATGATGTCCACGACCGCCTCAGCCACCTGCTGCGCCTCGGAATCCGCGAAGCCGGTGGCATCCACGGGGCTGTCGGCACCCGAACCGATCGTCCGTATCCGCCGCTGCCCCACCGGCTGTCCGGGGTGCTCGATGGTCCACTGCTCCACCAGGGAAGCGGTGTCCTCTTCGTCCCCGTCGGTGAAGACCACCCCGACATCACGCCCCAGGCGTCGCTCCAGCTCGGTGATCACCTCCTGCTCCACCTCGGGCAGGATCAGCATGGTCACCAGTTCTGTGCGGCTCATGTCCACGCACCCTACCGGTTCTCCCCGGCCACCAGATCCGATCGCCGAGAATGTGCGTCAACGCCGGTACCAGGAACGAGCGCACCAGGAAGGTGTCGATCAGCACGCCCAGGGAGATGATGATCGCCAGCTGCACCAGGAACTGGATCGGGATGACCAGCAGCGCGGCAAAGGTCGCGGCCAGCACGATGCCCGCACTCGTGATCACCCCGCCGGTGCTGACCAGCCCGCGGCTGACCCCCTCGGCAGTGCCGTGGACCATGGACTCCTCGCGGACACGCGTCATGAGGAAGATGTTGTAGTCGATCGCCAACGCCACCAGGAACACGAACGCGTACAGCGGCACCGACGGATCAGACCCGCTGAACCCGACCAGCGAGAAGATCACCGCCCCCACGCCCAGCGCCGTACCGAAGCTCAGCACCGTGGTGGCCAGCAGCACCAGAGGTGCGACCACCGCGCGCAGCAGCAGCGCGAGCATCACCGTGATCACCAGCAGCACGATCGGGATGATCAGCGTACGGTCGGCGACGGAGGTCTCCTTGGTGTCCAGCTCGGTGGCGGTCGTCCCGCCGACCATCGCTCCTAAGTCCCCGACCTCCGCGCGGATCTCGCGCACGGTGTCCTCCGCCGCATCGGAGTACGGGGAGTCGGCGAGCGTGACCTCGAGCAGGATGTCTCCGTCGACCTCGGTGCGTCCTTCCGGGGAGTCAGCGCCGGTGGCGTCCACCGACGCCACACCGTTCAGCGCGGCCACCGCCGACTCCACCTCGTCCTGGTTCCCGGCGGGTGTGAGCACGTACGTCGGCGCCCCGGAACCGGCCGGGAAGTGCTCGTCGAGGACGTCCTGTCCGTCGCGCGCGTCACTCTGCCCGATCACGTAGTCGCTGGTGGGCACGCCGTCGGCGTCCAGGGCGAACAGGCCGGCGCACCCGGCCACCAGGACGACGCCGACGCCGGCGGCGATGCGTCGCGGGTGGCGTCCGACGACCTCCGCCACGCGTGGCCACAGCCCACCGCCGGACGCTGCGGCGTCCTGTGCGTCCTGTGCGTCGTGCGGCACGCGCGGCCAGAAGACCCGGCGCCCCAGCAGCGCCAGCACCGCCGGCAGGAACGTCAACGAGGTGAGGAACGCCGCGGCGATGCCCACCGCCGCCACCGGACCGAGCCCTGCGTTGGACGCCAGGTCGGACAGCAGCAGGCACAGCAGCCCCGCGCTCACCGTCGCCGCCGAGGCGAGCACCGGCTGCCACGTGCCGCGCAATGCCGCCACCGTCGCCGACCAGGCGTCCGGGTGACGTCCCAGTTCCTCGCGGTAACGTGCGGTGTACAGCAGCCCGTAGTCCGTGGCCGCGCCGATGACCAGGATGAACAGGATCCCCTGGATCTGGCCGTTGATCATCACCACCCCGGAGCGCGCCAGGGCCACGTTGACCAGCACCGCGGCGCACAGGGCCACCATCGAACTCAGCAGGACGATGAACGGCAGGAACGGCGAGCGGTACACCAGCACCAGGATCACCAGGACCGCGGCGACGGCGACGAGCAGGAGCAGGCCGTCGATGCCGGCGAAGGCCTCCGAGAGGTCCGCACTGAACCCGGCGGGGCCGGTGATGCGGGCGTCCAGGGTGTCCGGGAGAGCTTCGTTTAGGGCTGAGTTCAGGGCGTCGACCGCGTCCGCCGGGGCCACGCCCTCCGGCGGCAGGACGATGAGCTGCACCGCCTCACCGTCCTCCGAGGGGATCGGCGGGCTGGCCTCGGTGCCGGTGCCCTCACCCAGCCCGTCGACAGCGGCGATGAGCCGGTCGGGCAGATCAGCGAGGCCGGCCACGGTCGCGGGGTCCAGGGAGGTGTCGTCCTGACCGGTGAGCACCACGATCGCCGGGGCGGCCCCGGAGTCCTGGAAGTCCGCCAGCCGCTCGCCGACCTGCGTGGACTCGGCGGATTCGGGCAGGAAGGACGACTGGTCGTTGGTGGCGACCTCGCTGATCTCCCCGAACTTCGGGCCGCCGACGGCCGCGACCGCGAGCCACAGCAGGATCAGCAGGGCCGGGAGCAGTCGTCGCAGCAGGGTGGTCGGTGCGGTCGCTGTAGTTGCTGCGTGCACGGTGGCGTCTCCTCGGGCGTCGTCGCCACGGGAGCCCACGGCGTTGAGACCCAAGAGTGCCAGAAACCGGCACCCAGAATTCGGTGCCTAATCCATGTGCCGGAGGTCAGGAACCCGAGTGCGCCTTCAGCAGGGCCTCGAAGCCGCCGATACCGCCGGTGTCGGCGTCGCCAGAGGCGTCGTCAGATGCGGGGGCGGGGGCGGCGGTTCCACCCACCAGCCCGGTACCCAACTCTGCGGCCAGCTCGCGCCCGGCGCGGGCGATGCGCTCCTGCAGGTCACCGTCCTCCCCGTCGGACCCGGCCTCGCCGAACTCGCCGGTGGCGACGAAAACACCGGTCGGCAGGACCGTGGCCTGCAGGAACGACAGCAGCGGGCGCATGGCGTAGTCCAGCACCATCGAGTGCCGGGGCGTGCCGGCGGTGGCGACGAGGCTGACCGGAACTCCCCGCAGCGCGTGCTTCTCCAGGGTGTCGAAGAACATCTTGAACAGTCCGGCGTAGCTGCCCTGGAAGACCGGCGTGGCGGCGATCAGCGCGTCGGCACTGGAGACGAGCGCACGGGCACGGTCCAGCTCGGGGGTGGGGATCATGGTGGTCATGAACGTGGCCAGGTCGCCGGCCAGCGAGCGCAGGTCCACGATCTCGACGGCTGCGCCAGCACCCACCGCGGCGTCCGCCACACGCACGGCGATGTCGCTGGTGCTCGACGGGTTGCTCAGCCCCGCGTTGACGACGACCAGCGTCCGGTCGTTGCCCGGACCGTTCTGCAGGTTGCTCACTTCGTGCTCCTCTCCTTCACGGGGTCAACGTCGTGGAAGGGGTCGTCCATTCCCGCGGCCACGAGGGAGGCGTGGGACGGCGGCCCGGAGGGCACGTGCGCGGGGCGCCTGGCCTCGAGCTCACGGCGCAGCACCGGGACGACCTCGGTGCCGAGGATCTCGATCTGCTCCATCACGACCTCCTTCGGCAGTCCGGCGTGGTCGACGAGGAACATCTGGCGCTGGTAGTCGCCCACGGCGTCGGCGTAGCCGAGGTAACGCTCGATGACCTGGTCGACCGTGCCCACGGTCAGCGGGGTCATGCGGGTGAAGTCCTCCATGCTGGGGCCGTGGCCGTAGACCGGCGCGTTGTCGAAGTAGGGCCGGAAGAAGTCCTTGGCCTTCTGCTCGGTGTCGCCGATGAAGACCTGCCCGCCCAGGCCCACGATCGCCTGGTCGGCCGAGCCGTGGCCGTAGTGCTCGAAGCGTTCACGGTAGGTGTTCACCATCTGTGCGGTGTGCTCGATGTTCCAGAAGATGTGGTTGTGGAAGAAGCCGTCGCCGTAGTACGCGGCCTGCTCGGCGATCTCCGGGGAGCGGATCGAGCCGTGCCAGACGAACGGCGGGACGTCGTCCAGCGGACGCGGCGTGGCGGTGAAGTTCTGCAGCGGCGTGCGGAACTCGCCCTTCCAGGAGACGTCCTGCTCACGCCACAGTCGGCGCAGCAGGTGGTAGTTCTCCACGGCCAGCGGGATGCCCCGGCGGATGTCCTTGCCGAACCAGGGGTACACCGGGCCGGTGTTGCCGCGGCCCATCATCAGGTCGATGCGTCCGCCGGTGAGGTGCTGGGCGTAGGCGTAGTCCTCCGCCAGACGGACCGGGTCGTTGGTGGTGATCAGGGTGGTGGCGGTGGAGAACCGGATGTTCTCGGTCACCGCGGCGAGGTGGGCCATGAGGATCGGCGGGTTCGCCGGGGCGACGAAGGGCGGGTTGTGGTGCTCGCCGGTGGCGAAGACGTCGAGGCCGACCTCCTCGGCCTTCTTCGCGTACTCGACGGTGTCGGCGATGCGCTCGTGTTCGCTGGGGGTGCGTCCGGTGGTGGGGTCCGTTGTGACGTCACCGATGGTGAAGATTCCGAAGTCCATGTCCCCATGATCCACCCAAAGTAGATGACATGTCAACTACTTTGGGTGGATCCCCGGTTTCCCGAAGGTCTCCGGGTCGATCGGCCAGCGCTTCCGCGGCAGGTTGTTGGCAACCACCAGACGGTAGGACTCGGTCACCAGCTCGCGCACCAGATCCTCTTCTAACCCCTCACCGTTCCCCGGTTTCAGGGTGATCCAGTGCCGCTTGTTCATGTGGTAGCCCGGCGTGATCAGCCGGTACTGCTCCCGCAACGCCGTCGACTCCACCGGGTCGGACTTCAGGATCACGATCGGCTCACCGGTGACCTCCGTGAGCAGCATGAAGACCTTGCCGTGCACCTTGTGCACCTCCCAGTCCGGCCCGAAGGGCGCGGTCGGACGCGCCCCCGGCAGCTCCTCCGCGCGCTCACGCGCGACCTCCTGCGGCTCACGCATCGGCGTCCTCCTTACTCAGCGCTTCCTGCGTTTTCTGTGTTTTCTGTGTTTTCCGTGTCCTACGCGCCCACCACTGCACCAGCCGATGCACCGCCTCGATCGCCGCACAGCCCACCGCGCCGACCACCAGACCGGTCAGCATCAGGCCGGTGTTGCCGGGCTCCAGCAGCACCAGCTCGCGCAGGAACGGCACCGTGAACAGCAGCACGTAGCCGGTCACGCAGCCCACCAGCAGCAGCACCTTCCACCACACCAGCGGCCGTGCCACGATGCCCAGCACCCACAGCCCCATCACGATCAGCGCCAAAAGCACCGCCGTGCCCGCCTGGGCCCGCTCCATCGCCGGGGCGTCGCCACCGGGGTACACCACGATCCACATCGCCACGGCGATGCCGCCGACAAGCACGCCGGACGGCACGGCCAGTGCGAGCACGCGGCGCAGGAAGCCGTCCCGCGGACGCTCGTTGTTCGGCGCCAGCGCCAGGATGAACGCCGGGATCCCGATGGTGAACCAGCCGGTGATGGTCACGTGGATCGGCTGGAACGGGAAGGACATGCCCAGCACCGCCACCACCAGCGCCAGCACCACCGAGTACACGGTCTTGGTGAGGAAGAGGTTCGCCACCCGCTCGATGTTGCCGATCACCCGGCGGCCCTCCCCCACCACCCGCGGCAGCGCGGAGAACCGGTTGTCCAGCAGCACCAGCTGAGCCACGCTGCGCGTCGCCGGGGCACCCGCACCCATGGCCACGCCGATGTCTGCCTTCTTCAACGCCAGCACGTCGTTGACCCCGTCGCCGGTCATCGCCACCGTGCGCCCCGCCCGGTGCAGTGAGCCGACCATCTGCTGCTTCTGCTCGGGACGCACCCGGCCGAAGACGTTGGCGCGGGCGACCTCGGCGTCGAAGTCCTCCTCCGACAGGTCGTCGAGGTCGCGGGCGTCCACGGCAACCAGCTCGTGGTCGGTGGCACCGCGGGCGACGGCGGCCACGGAGTCCGGGTTGTCACCGGAGATGATCTTCAGGTCCACGTCCTGGGTGTCGAAGAAGTCGAGCGTCTCGCGGGCATCGGGACGCAGCTGCTGGCCGAGCGCGACGAGCGTCGGGTCCTGGAGTGTCGGTACGGTCGAGCCGTCCTGCGCGGGTGTGCCGTCCACCCGCCCGAACGCCAGGACGCGCAGTCCCCGGTCGCCGAGCTCGCGGGCGGTCGCCGCGGCGACCCCGTCGGCGAGCAGGACGTCCGGCGCGCCGAGGATCCAAGCGGCGTCCTCCAGCTGCACGCCGGAGTACTTCCACGCCGACCCGAAGGGAATCTCCGTGCCCTCGAAAGGGTCCGGCGCGGATTCCCCGTCAGCGTCCCCGAAGGACGCCAGGATCGCCTCGGCGGTGGTGTTGCGGTCCTGCTGGGACGCCACCAGGCGGCCCAACGCCTCGCGCGCCGCGGGCGACGCCACGGACCCGTCGGCGGCGTAGACGCCGTCCAACTCCATCTCGTTGGTGGTCAGCGTGCCGGTCTTGTCCGTGCACACCGTGTTCACGCGGGCCAGGCCCTCGATCGCGACGAGCTCGTTGACCAGCGCCTTGTACCTGCCGAGGCGTACCACCCCGGCGGCGAAGGCGATGGACGTCATCAGCACCAGCCCCTCGGGGACCATCGGCACGATCGCCGCCGCCATCGACAGGATCGACTCGCGCACGCCGGTGCCGGAACGCACCAGCTGCGTCCAGATCGTGAGCACACCGGTGGGGATCAGCAGCCAGGTGATCACCCGCAGGATGGAGTTGATGCCGCTCATCAGCACCGAGTCGGTCAGCGAGAACTCGCTGGCCTCGGCGGCGAGCTTGGCGGCGTAGGCGTCCTGCCCCACCCGCCCGGCGCGGAACACCGCGGTGCCGGCGGAGACGAAGGACCCGGAGAGCACCTCGTCGCCGACCTGCTTGGACACCGCGTCCGCCTCACCGGTGAGCTGCGACTCGTCGACGGAGAAGCCGCTGTCGACCACGGCCACCAGTGGGCCGTCGACCACGATCTCGTCGCCGGTGCGCACCACGACCAGGTCGTCCACCACGACCTCGGACTGGTGCACGGTGCGGCGTTCCCCGTCGCGCAGCACGGTGGGCTGCGTCTCCCCGACGATGCGCAGGTTGGACAGCGTGCGCTTGGCACGCAGCTCCTGGATTACCCCCACCGCCGAGTTGGCGATGATCAGCAGGCCGAACGCCGCGTTGATCCACGACCCGGTGGACAGCACGATCACGCACAGCACGCCGAGGATCGCGTTGACCCGGGTGAAGACGTTCGCCCGGATGATCTGCCACACACTGCGGCCGGTACTGCGTCCGACCTCGTTCGTCCTGCCCTCACGGACGCGCTGCGCCACCTCCGCCGAGCTCAGCCCGGTCAGGTCACCGCCGATGTTCTGGGACACCGCCATCTACCTTCCTCGAAAACCTACCGTCCCTCGAAGACCGGGGGACGCTTCTCCTCACGGGCCCGGCGCGCCTCCGCGGCGTCGCGACTGAGCCAGCAGGCCCCGCCGAGCCGGTCGATCTCCCCGGCGAGCTCCTCGTCCGGTGACGGGTTGTTCATCGCCAGCTTGAAGTAGTGCATCGGCATCGGCGCCTGGCCGGCCATGGTGCGGACCAGCTCCAGGGCGTCGTGCGCAGGACCGCCGAGTGTGGCGAACCCGGTGGACACGGCCATGGCCTGGCCCACCTGCGCCCCGGCGATCAGCACGTTGCGCGCCACCGAGCCGCCGAGCAGCTCCACCGCACGGGCGACCGTCCAGCGGTCGAGGCTGAAACCGTGACGCACCGCGGGCACCCACACCCGCGCCTTCGGGCCCATCACCCGCAGGTCACAGGCGAGCACGAGCTGGCAGCCCGCGCCGACCGCCGGGCCCTGCACGTCGGCGACGATTGGCACCGGGGCCTCGGTGACGGCCCGGATCATACGTTCGAGACTGCCGAAGAAGTCGGTGGCGTACACCCCGCCCTTCAGGTTCGCGCCCGCGCAGAAGGCGGGTCCCTCGGCGCGCAGGAGGATCACGCGCACCGGGTCGCCGGAAGCTACAAAGCCCTCCACCGCCTCGGCGACGGCCACGCACACGTCCGCGTCCAGCGCATTGCGCCGTTCCGGACGGCACAGCGTGATGATGCCGACTCCCGGCGTGGTGCCGTCGCGCGTGACCCGTACCCCTGATCCCGCCTGTGCCTCTGCCATACCCTCAACTGCCTTCCCGTCCGGTTGGTCTCCGGTGGCCCATTGTCCCCGAAAGTTCCGGCGGCGGTGGGGTGAACACCTCAAACGAGGGGCAGGTCACTCCTCCGGGACGCCGAAGGACGCCTCGCGCGGGTCCGCGCCGACACGCCCGGCGGCGGCCTCGTCGTCGTCCAGGGCGGTGATGCGGTCGATCTGCTCGTCGCTGAGCTCGAAACCGTCCACGTCGAGGTTCTCCTTCACCCGCTCGGCCTTGCTGGAGCGCGGGAACACCACGATGCCCTGCTGCAGGTGCCAGCGCACGATGACCTGCGCGGCGGACGCCCCGACCTCATCGGCCACGGCCGTGACGACCGGGTGGTCCAGCAGTCCACGGCCCAGCGGCGACCAGGCCTCGGTGACGATGCCGCGCTTGGCGTCGTCGGCGCGCTGCGCCTGCTGGGACAGGCCCGGGTGCAGCTCGATCTGGTTGACGGCCGGGACCACACCGGTGGCGTCGATGATCTCGTCGAGCACCTCCGGGTAGAAGTTCGACACACCGATGGAGGTCGTCTTACCCGCCTCGCGCGCCTCGATCAGCGCGCGCCACGCATCGACGTAACGGCCGTAGGACGGCACGGGCCAGTGGATCAGCCACAGGTCGACGTGGTCGAGACCGAGGTTCGCCAGGGAGGTGTCGATCGCCCCGGCGGCCTTGCCCGGTGCCTGGTCGGCGTTCCAGAGCTTGGTGGTCACGTAGAGGTCGTCGCGGGTGACCTCACCCTCGGCGATGGCGTCGGCGATGGCACGTCCCACGTCCGACTCATTGCCGTAGGCCGCGGCGGTGTCGATGTGGCGGGCGCCGGCGCTGATCGCCGCGCGGGTGGAGGCGTAGGCGTCCTCCGGGGAGAGCTCCCACACGCCCAGGCCGAGCTGCGGGATCTCGTGGCCGTCGTTGAGCGTGACTGTCTGCGCTGTTTGCGCTGTTTCTGCGTTGGTCATGGCCGCCAGCGTAGGCCTGCCCCTGGTCCGTCCGCCACCTAAAATTCTTGACAAGTCATTGGGTTTATACAACACTTTGTGTCATGTCCCCGAAGAAGAAGCCCGCCACCCCGATCCACAACAGGATCCGGGTGCTGCGCGCGGAACGGGACATGTCGCGCGCGGACCTGGCGGCACTCATCGACGTGAACCCACAGACCGTGGGCGCACTGGAACGCGGCGACCACTCCCCCAGCCTCGACCTGGCCTTCCGCGTCTGCGAGGTCTTCGACCTCCCCGTCGCCGCGGTGTTCAGCCGCACGGAGTTCGGCCCCATGTCCACCGAGATCTACCGGAAGGATCAGTGATGAAACGGTCAGTACCGAAGATCGTCACCTACCGTCAGCGACTCGTACTCACCGCACATGTCGGCATCGCCCTCGTCATCTGCGCTGCGGTCCTCTCCCTGACGTCGACCGGGTTTGCCTTTGTCTGCTGGATGATCGGAGACCTCGTGGCCGTGACGGCTATCTTTCTTCTCCGTCGTAGCGTTCACCACCAGGACCGGCGACCGGAGCAGGACCTCGACGAGTACGAGCTGCAGCGCCGCAACAAGGCGCTGCGCGGAGCCCTGGGCACCTGCATCTGCTTCATCATGCTCGCCCTGTTGGCGTTCTCTTTGGTCCCGCTCGTCAGATTGAGCGGCGATGATCCTCGGTCGGCACTGAATTCCGTGGTCCGCGCACTCCAGGCCTGCAGCTACATGACATTTGCCGCGATTCTCTACATTCCCCTGCAGATACTCCAGGGCATCGCGGGCGGCATGAACAAGGACCTCCTCGTCTCCGTGGAACACCGGGAAGAGGTGCCAGCATCATGAGCGTCCTCACCAGAGTCAACGACTGGGCAGAGAACCGAGCCGAGAACCGCGCCGAGCGCTGGCGGCGCCGCGAGGAGACCCTGTCCACCCAGGCACCGTCCTGGCGGACCGAGGCCCGTGTCCGCCTCCTGATCAGGATCTACCTGTGGTCCCTCGTGCTCGGGGTGGCCACCACCGTGGCACAGATCTTTTGGCTGCCGCTGATCCTCGCGTGGCTGCCCTTCACCGTCATCGTCTGCGTGAGCTGGACGATGCTGCGCACCGTGATCAACACCCGCGACGTGGCCCCGGACTCCGAGCTCGACGAGTACGAGGCGAAGGTCTTGAGCACCTGGCAGTCCGTCGCCTACGGCTGGACCACCCTGTTCCTCCTGGTCGTCGCGCTGTTCATGATCTTCGTCGCCGTCGCGAACCCGGAGAGCCTGCACCGCTGGGTCTACACCGGCGGCCTGCTGACCGTTCTCTCGATGATGGCAGCGACGGCGATGCCCACCATCGCCTACGCCACGACCTTCGGCCCCGTTCCGGTTCCCCCACCAAACAACTAGTCTGGCCACCACGTCCCCACAACCAGAGGAGCAACCCGTGCCCACCCTGGAAATCGACCACCTCAACAAGACCTTCGGCAGCGGCGACTCCGCCGTCCGCGCCCTGACCGACATGACCTTCACCGTGCGACCCGGCGAGGTCTACGGTTTCGTCGGATCCAACGGTGCCGGCAAATCCACCGCCATGCGCATCGCGCTCGGCGTGCTGACCTCGGACACCGGGGAGGCCCGCGTAGACGGCACCCCGATCAACGACGACATCCGCCGCACCATCGGATACATGCCCGAGGAACGCGGCCTCTACGACAAGGAGAAGATCGCCGACCAGCTGATCTTCTTCGGACGCCTGCACGGACTCACCAAGCAGGCCGCCACCACCGCCACCGACGAGCTCCTCGAGCAGCTCGGCCTGACCGAGCGCGCCAACTCCAAACTCCAGGAGCTCTCCCTCGGTAACCAGCAGCGCGTGCAGCTGGCCGCCTCCCTGGTGCACCACCCCGAGCTGCTCATCCTCGACGAGCCGTTCAGCGGTCTCGACCCCGTCGCGGTCTCGGTGATGAGCGAGCTGCTGCTGGCGAAGGCCGCCGAGGGCGTGCCGGTCCTCTTCTCCTCCCACCAGCTCGACCTGGTGCAGCGACTGTGCCACCGGGTGGGCATCATCACCAAGGGCCAGATGAAGGCCGAGGGCACGGTGGACGACCTGCGCGACCGCGGCCCCGTCCTCTACGAGGTCCGCACCACCGCGCGGGACTGGTACCCGGCGGGCACGCGGGTCGTCGAGTCGGACGCGGATTCCGTCGTCCTGGACGCCGGACACGTCGGCGACCAGCAGATCCTCCACGCCGCGCTCGACGCGGGCACCGTCCACGGCTTCTCCCGCCGCGTCCCCGACCTGACCGATCTTTTCAAGGAGGTCGTCTCTTCATGACCACGCGAACCCCCGAGCGGACCCCCCCGCCCGCCCCCCCCGGCGACTCGCGCGCCCGTGCGCTCCGCCCCGGCACCGCGCGTGA
>JAKDIS010000181.1 GCA_030450335.1 Corynebacterium sp.
CGCGCCTGCCCGGTGCCGGTGGAGTCGTTCTGGCAGGCGCACGCCGGTGCGTCCGCCCACTACACCGCCTGGGTCGCACGCAACACCGCGCAGGACGCCACGGTCGGCTGGGACCTCTACGGCGGTGCCGGCGTCCTGGCCGCGGCGATGCTGTCGGCAGCGCCCGGGATCGCGGTGGACTGCGTGGACATCGCCTCGCCGGCGACCGGCGCAGGACGCACCGGCCTCGCAGGGCGGGACGTCTCCTTCGTCACCGCCGACGTGGGCTCGGCCATCGGGACGCTGCGCGCACCGTCGGTCGTGGTCCTCGACCCGCCGCGCACCGGAGCCGGACGCGAGGTCGTCCAGGCGAACCCCGCCAGCGAACCCGCCGTGGTGCTGCACATCGGCTGCGACCCCGCGACCGCCGCGCGCGACGCGGCGTCCTTCCTCGCCCACGGCTACGAGCCGGAGGCGGTGGAGGTGGTCGACGCGTTCGGGCTCACCCACCACGTCGAGGTCCTCGTGAGGTACGTCAGAACCCCCGGTCACGGGAATTGTTGAGGTCCGATGATGTGAACCCGGGCACTGCCCGTAAGATGGTCGCAGTGCCTGTGACTCAGGCAGCAAGTGTGAAGCGTAGGTAGTCGTTCGTCCGACGACTGGGACGGAGAAGTGAGAACGGGTATGTCGATTCTCGAAAAGATATCGTCACCGGCGGACCTCCGGACGCTGACGCCTGGCCAGCTGGAGACCCTCGCCGGGGAGATCCGGGAGTTCCTCATCGCCAAGGTCTCGGCCACCGGCGGGCACCTGGGGCCCAACCTCGGGGTCGTGGAGCTCACGATCGCCCTGCACCGGGTCTTCGACTCGCCGTCGGACCCGATCATCTTCGACACCGGACACCAGTCCTACGTGCACAAGATCCTCACCGGGCGGCGCAACCTGTTCGACACCCTCCGGCAGCGTGACGGGCTGTCCGGCTACCCCGACCGGGCCGAGAGCCCGCACGACTGGACCGAGTCCTCGCACGCCTCGGCGTCGCTGTCCTACGCGGACGGGCTGGCGAAGGCCTTCGAGCTCACCGGCCAGTCCGACCGCCGGGTGGCCGCGGTCATCGGCGACGGTGCACTCACCGGTGGCATGGCCTGGGAGGCCTTGAACAACATTGCCGAGGGCAAGGACAGGCCCTTGACCGTCATCGTGAACGACAACGGCCGGTCCTACTCGCCGACGATCGGCGGGCTCGCCCACAGCCTCGCCGGCATGCGCATGCAGCCGGCCTACGACAAGGTCATGGAGCAGGGCAAGAACTCCCTCGGCCGCCTCGGTGCCGTCGGCGACCACGCCTTCAAGCTGCTGCACAGCTTCAAGGAGGGCGTGAAGCACGCCGTCATCCCGCAGGAGCTGTTCAGCAACCTCGGGCTGAAGTACGTCGGCCCCGTCGACGGCCACGACGTGCGCTCGGTCGAGGCCGCCCTGACCTACGCCCGCGACTACGGCGGACCGATCATCGTGCACATCGTCACCAAGAAGGGCAACGGCTACGGCCCCGCGGAGAACGACGAGGCCGACCAGATGCACTCCACCGGCGTCATCGACCCGCTCACCGGACGCGCCGTGCAGGTCAGCGCCCGCGGCTGGACGGACGTCTTCGCCGACGAGCTCATCGAGATCGGCAGGCGCCGCGAGGACGTCGTCGCCATCACCGCCGCGATGGCCGGGCCCACCGGTCTGGCCCGCTTCGGCGAGGTCTTCCCGGAGCGCACCTTCGACGTGGGCATCGCCGAGCAGCACGCCGTGACCTCCGCCGCCGGGCTGGCCCTCGGCGGGTTGCACCCGGTCGTCGCGGTGTACTCCACCTTCCTCAACCGGGCCTTCGACCAGATGCTGATGGACGTCGGCCTGCTGCACATGCCCGTGACCTTCGTCCTCGACCGGGCCGGGATCACCGGGTCGGACGGGGCGAGCCACAACGGGATGTGGGACCTCTCCATCGCCGGCATCGTCCCGGGGATCCACGTCGCCGCCCCGCGCGACGGTGCACGCCTGGTCGAGGCGCTCGACCGCTGTGTCGGGATCTCCGACGGGCCCTCGGTGGTCAGGTTCTCCAAGGGAGCAGTCCCGAAGGACGTCGACGCGGTGTACTCCACCGCCGACTACGACGTGCTCGCCGAGACCTCCGGGGGTGCTGATGATGCTGGGTCTGACGGGTCGGCCGGGTCTGACGGTGGCGTGTTCGGCGGTGGAAAGTCACTGCGCGTCCTCATCGTCAACTACGGTCCCTTGACCGCCCAGGCGTTCGCCGCGGCGGAGGCACTCTCGGCCGACGGACACGCGGCGGCGGTCATCGACCCGCTGTGGGTCACCCCGGTCGCGGACTCCGTCGTCGAACTGGCTCGCGACAACGACCTGGTCATCACCGTCGAGGACAACGGCGTGCACGGCGGTGCGGGCCAGATGCTCGCCCGCGCTGCCTCGGAGGCCTCGGTGCCCACCCCGGTGCGCTACCTGGGCGTCGACCAGCGCTACCTCGCCCACGGTTCGCGTGGTGAGGTCCTCGCCGAGGTCGGCCTGGACGTCGATTCGGTGGTGGAGCAGGTGCGCGACTGGGCGTCCCAGGAGGCCCACCGCCGCGCCGAGGCCGGCGACCTGAGCTAGCGACTTGCGCTAGCTCTTCGCCCCGCCCCCTTCCCGCGCTCTTCCCTCGCCCTTTCCACGGTGGAGCGATCACCCCTCCAGGCAGGCTTTCGGCCTGAAATGCTGCCTGGAGGGGTGATGTGTCTACACGCTGGAGTGGAGGGGGTCGGCGGTGCGACGCTGAGGTCCCCCACTGTGCGCAGTCGTCCGCCCCGGTCCGCCCCCGTCGAGCGATCACCCCTCCAGGTAGGATTTCGACCCGAAATGCTACCTGGAGGGGCGACTATTTGCCCCTGTGCGAGGGGC
>JAKDIS010000078.1 GCA_030450335.1 Corynebacterium sp.
CTGGGCGGGGGCGATGACCGCAGTGCCCCCCGGTGGGGCGGCCTGCCATGGGTCTAAGCGGGCGACAACGGGGGGGGGGGGGCGGGAGGGGTACGTCGCAGATGTGCGGCAGGCCCTCCGTAAGTGTTTCCGAAAATATGTGCTTATGGGTGTGCGGTTCCGCTAACCGAGCTCGGCGAGCTTCGCCCGGACGTCGTCCGCAGGCGGGTTGGTGGCGTGCGTGCCGTCGGAGTACTTCACGGTGGGCACCACACGGTTGCCGTCGTTGACGGACTTGACCCACTCGCCGGCGTCCGGGTGCTCCTCGACGTCGATACGCTCGTACGGGGTGTCGGTGGCGTCCAGGTCAGCGGTGAGCTGCTTGCAGAAGGGGCACCAGGTGGTGGTGTACAGGGTGACGGACATGGGTTACTCCTTGATCGTTAGCGGTTCGTGTTCGTGTATTCGCAGATACGGTAACGCAACGGGTCCTCGCCGGTCAGGGCGGTTCCCTTCGCCGACTCCAGCCAGGGGCCGTCGGCGACGGCGAAGGAGCCGTCCTCCAGCGTCGCACGCATGTCGGGGGCGGCGACGGTGAAGCGCTCCGGCGCCCCGCAGGCGATCTCGGTGACCACCACCCGGTCGGCGACCGGCAGGCACTGGCGGTAGATCTCCCCGCCACCGAGGATCCACACCGTGGGAACTGTGGACGCGTCCGCCCCGGCGACGCGGTAGGCGGCGGCGACGGCCTCCGGGATCGTCGCGCACACCGTCCCGCCCGGGGCGTCGTACGAGGTGTTGCGGGTGATCACCACGTTGTCGCGTCCGGGGAGGGGACGGAAGCGCGGGTCCAGGGCCTCCCACGAGATCCGGCCCATCACCACGGGTGCGCCCACGGTGGAGTTCTTGAAGTGTTCCAGGTCCTCCGGCAGGTACCAGGGCATGTCGGTGCCGTCGCCGATGATGTTGTCGGTGGTCTGCGCCCAGATCATCGCCACCTCGACGTCGTCCGGCAGCCCGGCGGCGCGCAGTGCGTCCCTGGTTAGTGTGGTATCGCTCATGGTGACTGTCTCGTCCTTCCTCACACCGCCACCGGGGCCTTGATACCCGGGTGCGGGTCGTAATCGTCCACGGAAATGTCGTCGAAGGTGTAGCTGAACATGTCGTCCGCCTTCGTCAGCGACAGCGTGGGGTAGGGGCGCGCCTCCCGGCTGAGCTGGCGTTCCACCTGCTCCACGTGGTTGTCGTAGATGTGGCAGTCGCCACCGGTCCACACGAACTCGCCGACCTCCAGGCCCGCCTGCTGGGCGAACATGTGGGTCAGGATGGAGTAGCTGGCGATGTTGAACGGCACGCCCAGGAACATGTCCGCGCTGCGCTGGTAGAGCTGGCAGGACAGCTTCCCGTCGGCCACGTAGAGCTGGAACATCAGGTGGCACGGCGGCAGAGCCATGTCGTCGAGCTCGGAGACGTTCCACGCCGAGACGATGTTGCGCCGCGAATCCGGGTTCTGCTTCAGCGTCTCCAACGCCGCGGCGATCTGGTCGACGTGTGCGCCGTCCGGGGTGGGCCAGCTGCGCCACTGGACGCCGTAGATGGGACCCAGGTCGCCGTTGTCGTCGGCCCACTCGTCCCAGATGCTCACCCCGTGCTCGTGCAACCAGGACACGTTGGAGTCCCCGCGCAGGAACCAGAGCAGTTCGCCCACGACGGACTTGAGGTGGACCTTCTTCGTGGTGATCAGCGGGAACCCCGCCGACAGGTCGTAGCGGATCTGGCGGCCGAACAGGCTGCGTGTGCCGGTGCCGGTGCGGTCGCCCTTGGCGGTGCCGTCGGCGAGGATCTCGGCCAGGAGATCCTCGTAGGGCGTGGAGATGGGGGAGGCGGAACTCATGGTGTCAAGAATAGGTGTCGTCGGTCCCGGCGGCATCCGCCGGGTTCATAACACCTTGCGCAGCGGCATCAGCGCGATCTCGGCGACACGGGACAGCGGGTGCTCGTCGCGCCAGGACGTGGAGTTGACCGTCTCGCAGTGCTCGATGTCGGCGGTGAAGATCTCCTCCAGCGTGGCCGCGAAGTCCTTGTCCGTCACCTCGATGTTCGTCTCGTAGTTGAAGGACAGCGACAGCCGGTCGATGTTCGCCGTACCCACCGTGGACCACTCGCCGTCGATGGTGGCGGTCTTCGCGTGGATCATCGTGGTGGCGTACAGGTGCAGTGTGATGCCGTGCTCCAGGATCTCGCCGTAGAACCCCCGGCTCACCCAGTCGGCGACCATGTGGTTGGACTCCTTGGGCACCATCAGGCGTACGTCCACCCCACGGTCGGACGCCCGGTAGAGCGCCTGCAGGATCTGCTGGTCCGGGATGAAGTAGGGCGTGGTGATCCAGATGTGGTCGCGGGCGCGCTCGATGGCGGTGAGGTACATGTTGCGCAGCGGGTACACCAGCTGCACCGGCAGGTTCGCCACGACCTGGATCCGGGAGTCCCAGCTGTCCGGGGCGGTCCAGGGGATGTCCCCGCCGTCCGGCCACTTCTGGTTCCACACCCGGGTGACCGCATTGCGCAGCCCCCAGGTCTTCGGGCCGACCTGGCGCACGTGGGTGTCGCGCCAGTGCCCGGCGAACTCGGAGCCGATGTTGTAGCCGCCGACGAAGCCGGTGTGGTCGTCGACGACGAGGATCTTGGAGTGGCACACCCCGGTGGTGCGTACCGGGGCGGTCCACAGTTTGCGGGTGACCACGGGCAGGCGGGCGACGTGGACCTTGTCGGAGAAGTTGCGGTAGAACGAGCGCGGCACCACGAGGTTGCCGAGGCCGTCGTAGATCACGTAGACGTCCACGCCACGGTCCGCGGCGGCGTTGAGTGCCTCGATGAAGGCCAGGCCGTCCTCGTCGGCCTTCCACATGTAGTTCTCCATGACGATGATGTCCTCGGCGGCGCCGATGGCGTCGACCATGTCGTCGTAGAGGCTGCGTCCGTCGGTGTAGACGGTCATCTCGGAGTCGCCGACGGTGGCGGAGAATGTGCCCGGACGTGGGGCCTCACGTTGCTTGCGGCCCTGGCGCCGGACGAGGTCGGCGGTGAGTGCGGGCAGGGCGGCGGCCGCGGCGAGGGCGGCGGCGCCGCTCACGGCGAGGCCACCGTAGGTGGCGGCGGTGCGGGCGGAAGTCATCCCGCCCAGTGTAGAGAAGCCCGCGGAGCTACGCGGTTGTGTAGGAACCGTTCTCCGCGGTGAACCGGGCGGCGGCGGCGAGGATGTCCTCGGCCACGTCGGGACGGCAGATCAGCAGGTCGGGGAGGTAGGTGTCCTCGTTGTTGTAGACCAACGGGGAACCGTCGAGGCGGCTGCAGTGCAGGCCGGCGGCCTGGCACACGCCGACTGGGGCGGCGTTGTCCCACTCGTACTGGCCTCCGGCGTGGATGTAGGCGTCGTTGTCGCCGAGCAGGACGCTGATGGCCTTGGCGCCGCAGGAACCCATCGTCGTGAGCTCCGCGCCGAGCGACTCGGCGACGTAGGGGGCCACGTCCGGCGTGCTGTTGCGCGAGATCACGAAGCGGTTCGTCGGCGCCCCGGAGACCGCACGGGACTCCGCGGAGGTGAACACCTGACCCAGGTCCGGCATGCCGACGGCGGAGACCGTGACGGTGCCCTTCACCGCCAGGGCGATGTGCACCGCCCAGTCCTGGCGCACGCCGGCGTACTCGCGGGTGCCGTCCAGCGGGTCGATGATCCACACCCGGTCCTTGCCGAGGCGGGAGAGGTCGTCGGTGGCCTCCTCGGAGAGCACCGCGTCGTCCGGGCGGTGCAGCGCCAGGGACCGGGCGATCCAGTCCTGGGCGATCGCGTCACCGGCGGCACCCAGATCCCCGCCCCGCAGAAGTCCCACGTTGCGGACCCCTTTGAGGATCTCTCCGGTGCCCTGGGCAAGGCGACCGGCAAGGGTCTCGTCGTCGATGAAGCGCGTCATGGGAACCCATTGTAATCGCAGCGGCGGGGAGTCACAGCGGAAAGTGTCGTGAAGTCCGCCGATGACGCCGGAGCAGGGCCTTTTGTGCGCCGGAAATTCCATGTCCGTGCCGCGTGGTTGACTGGTGGACATGACTGACGCCCCCGATCCGCTGGACCGTTTCTCCGCCCCGGTCGCCGCCTGGTTCCGTGAGGTGTTCAGCGAGCCCACGGTGGTCCAGTCACAGGCGTGGGACGCGATCAGCCGGGGCGACAACGCCCTCGTCGTCGCCCCGACGGGTTCGGGAAAGACGTTGGCGGCGTTCCTGTGGGCGCTGTCGAGGCTGACCTCGCAGGGGCTGATGAACAGGACGCAGGACGGTGCCGGCACACGCGTGCTGTACATCTCCCCGCTGAAGGCGCTGGGTGTGGACGTGGAGCGCAACCTGCAGGTCCCGCTCGCCGGTATCGCGCGCACCGCCGCGGCGTCCGGCGCCGACATCGCCCCGGTGCGCGTGGGCGTGCGGTCCGGCGACACCCCGCAGGCCGAGCGGGCGAAGATGCTGCGCACCCCGCCGGACGTGCTGATCACCACCCCGGAGTCGCTGTACCTCATGCTCACCTCCAAGGCAGCCGGCACGTTGCGCGGGGTGGACACCGTCATCGTCGACGAGGTCCACGCCGTGGCGGGCACGAAACGCGGTACGCACCTGGCACTGAGCCTGGAGCGGCTCGAGCAGCTCACCGAGGACCCCGTGCAGCGCATCGGGCTGTCGGCCACGGTGAACCCGGTGGACACCGTCGCCGCCTACCTCGGCGGGGACCGTCCGGTCACGGTGGTCAACCCGCCGACCACCAAGTTGTGGGACGTGCGGGTACGCAGCGTGGTCGAGGACTTCCGCGACCCGCCGGCGTTGGAGGACGTGGCGGCCGCGGCAGGGGAGGGCTCGGGAGATGACACGGGCGTCACGGACGATGCAGTGCCGTTCGACGAGGCGCTGGCCGGCCCGTCGTTGATCGGCGAGGGCGTCGGTGGGGTCACCGAGGCAGGCAGCGGTTCGCGGGTGGCGTCCGGCGTGGACCGCGAGTCCGCGCTGCCGCAGCAGAAGTCCGTGTGGCCGCACGTGCAGCGGGCGATCTACGAACAGGTCATGGACAACCGGTCCACCCTGGTGTTCGTCAACGCCCGGCGTACCGCCGAGCGGCTCACCGGCGCGCTCAACGAGATGTGGGCCCTGGAGCACGACCCGGACTCGTTGGCCCCGCCCACGCGACGCGACCCCGCCCAGCTCATGGCGCAGTCCGGTGCGGTGCCCGGCGCCCCGCAGGTCATCGCCCGGGCGCACCACGGGTCGGTGTCCAAGGACGAGCGTGCCGACATCGAGGCGGCGCTGAAGGACGGCTCGCTGCGGTGCGTGGTGGCCACCTCGTCGTTGGAGCTCGGCATCGACATGGGGCTGGTCGACCATGTGGTGCAGGTCGGGGCGCCGCCGAGCGTGTCTTCGGCGGTGCAACGCTGCGGGCGCGCCGGGCACTCCGTGGGTGCGGTGTCACGCGCCACGATCTACCCGCTGCACCGGGCGGATGCCGAGGTGGCGACCGTGATCGTGGACCGGATGCTCGCCGGCGACCTGGAGCCGTTGCGGGTGGTGGCCAATGCGCTGGACGTGCTGGCGCAGCAGACCGTCGCCGTGGCGGCACAGGCGGCCGCCCAGGTAGGGGAGGGCGACGGCACAGTGGACGTGGAGGACTGGTTCCGCACCGTCCGGCGTGCCCACCCCTACGCCGCCCTGCCGCGCGAGGCCTTCGACGGGGTGCTGGAACTGGTCAGCGGCCGGTACCCGTCCACCGACTTCGCCGAGCTGCGTCCCAAGGTGGTCTACGACCCGGCCACCGGGGCCTTCGAGGCACGCCCCGGTGCCCAGCGCACCGCGGTGACCTCGGGCGGGACGATCCCCGACCGTGGCCTGTTCGGCGTCTTCCTCCCTGCCGACGGAGACGCGAACACCGGTGGCCGGCGTGTCGGCGAGCTCGACGAGGAGATGGTCTACGAGTCGCGGGTGGGCGACGTGTTCACCCTGGGGGCCTCGTCGTGGCGGATCGCCGAGATCACCCGTGACCAGGTCATCGTCACCCCGGCGGCCGGGCACACCGGGCGCCTGCCGTTCTGGGTCGGCGACGCCGAGGGCCGTCCCGCCGATCTCGCCCCGGTGCTCGGCGCCGCGCGTCGCGGTTGGGGCAAGGGGAAAGACGGAGACCTGCGCGGCTCGGACTTCCTCGACGACTACACCCGGCGCAACCTCGACGACTTCTACGCCGGCCAACGCGAGGCCACCCAGGTCGTGCCCGATGAACGCACGATCCTGATCGAACGCTTCCACGACGAGGTCGGCGACTGGCGCGTGGTCGTCCACACCCCCTGGGGCCGTTCGGTGAACGCGCCCTGGGCACTGGCGATCGGGGCGGAGCTGTCGCGGCGCTCCGGCATCGACGCGATGGCCGTCGCCGGCGACGATGGCATCGTCCTGCGCCTGCCCTACACCGAGGACGCTCCGGGCGCGGAGCTGCTCACCGGCGGGGCAGGTGGCGTGGCAGGTTCGGACGCCGCGCCGGTCGTCGCCGAGGTCACCGACGCGGTCGGGTCGTCCGCCCTGTTCGCCGGCCGTTTCCGCGAGTGCGCCGCACGCGCCCTCCTGCTGCCTCGGCGAAACCCGGGCAAACGGCAGCCGTTGTGGCAGCAACGCCAGCGCGCCGCCCAGCTGCTGGACGTCGCCCGCCCGCACCCGGAGTTCCCGATCATGGTGGAGACCATGCGCGAGTGCCTGCGCGACGTCTACGACCTGCCCGCCCTGGAGAAGGTCGTCGCCGCGGTGGGCACCCGTGCGATGCGCGTCGCCGAGATCACCACCGAGACTCCCTCGCCCTTCGCCGAGTCCCTGCTGTTCAGCTACACCGGGGCGTTCCTCTACGAAGGCGACTCCGCAGACCGGGCCGCCGCGCTGACCGTGGACCCCGCACTGCTCGCCGCGGTGCTGGGGGCACGTGGTGAGGGCCTGGTGCTCGACCCGGACGTGGTCGCCGAGGTCGTCGACTCGCTGCAGTGGCTGGCGGAGGGGCGCCGTGCCGGCACCGCAGAGCAGGTCGTGGACATGCTGCGCGCCCTGGGCCCGTTGGCGCCCGAGGAGGTGCGGCGGCGGGTGGACCCCGTCGAGGTGGAGACGGTGGTCGACCAGGTTCGGGGCATGATTCCGCGGCGGGTGTGCGAGGTCAAGGTCGGCGGCGTGCGACGGTGGGCGGTGGTGGAGGACGCCGCCCTGCTGCGCGACGGTCTCGGCATCCCCGTGCCGCCCGGCGTCGCCGCCGCGAGCGCGACGGTGGACGACGCGGTCGACCAGCTCGTCCTGCGCTGGGCGCGCACCCACGGTCCGTTCAGCGCCGCCGAGGTGGCCGCCGAGTTCGGGCTGGGCGTGGCCACCGCCGACTCGTTGGCCCGGCGGTGGGTCAGCGGTAGACGCCTGGAGTCCCATGAGGATAGGGGCGAGAACGAGTACGTGGACGCCGGCGTGCTGCGTCGGCTGCGCGCGGCCACGCTGGCCAAGGCCCGTGGGGCACTGGAACCGGTGAGCGTGCAGACCTACGCCGCGGTGCTCGCCGACTGGCACGGCCTGGGTGTCGGGGAGCGCGAGGACCTGCCCGGGGTCATCGAACAGCTCGCCGGGGTCGCGTTGCCCGCCAGTGCCTGGGAGACCGTGGTGCTGCCCGCGCGCATCCCCGACTACCGCACCGGCGACCTGGACGACCTGGTTGCCGCAGGCGAGGTCCTGGTGGTGGGGGCCGGGGCGACCTCGGCGACGGACCCGCGCATCATGCTGCTGCCCGCCGACCTGGCCCCCCTGCTCGTGGAGGAGACGGGCACCGATGAGGCTGCAGATGCTTCGGAGGATCCTGTGGGGCCGGTGGCGTCGCTGGTGCGTGACCGTGTCGGCGGGGGAGGGGCGTTCCTCGCCGCGGAGATCGAACGCGGGCTGGGGGACAGCAGCGACCACGACGCGGTGGACTCCGCCATCTGGGAACTCTTCGACGCCGGCCTACTCATGCCGGACTCCTTCGCCCCGATCCGGGCACGGTTGGCCGGCACCGGGATCACCGACCGTGCCGGTGGTGGAGCCGGTGGTAGAGCCGGGGGGACCGGTTCAGGTGCGCACAAGGCACCGCGACGCAACCGCGGCCGGGGCACCACCCGACGACTGAGGATGGGGCGCAGCACCTTCGCCCAGACCGTCGCGTCTCAGGAGGTCCGCTCGCGCCGGGCGGCGATGAACGCCCACGCAGGGGTGCCCGGACGCTGGTCACAGGTGCCCGTGGCAGAGGGCGCGGCGGCCGAACGCGCCATCGCCACCGGTGAGGCGTGGCTGGACCGCTACGCCGTGGTGACCCGCGGCGCGGTGATGGCAGAGCACACCGAGGGCGGATTCGCAGCGGCCTACCGGATGCTCACCGCCTGGGAGGACAACGGCACCGTGCTGCGCGGCTACGTGGTCGACGGCCTGGGCGGGGCACAGTTCGCCTCCCGGGAGGTCATCGACCAACTGCGCCGGGCAGAGGAGAACACCGACTCCGGCGACGGGGCGGCCGCCCCACGGCTGCTCGCGGCGTCCGACCCGGCGAACCCCTACGGTGCGGCGGTGCCCTGGCCGGACGTACCGGACGACGCACCGCGTCCGACCCGCGGTGCCGGCGCCCTGGTCGTCCTGCGTGACGGGCGGCTGCTGGCGCACCTGACGCGGGGCGGGCGCACGGTCACCGTGTTCACCAGGCCCGGACTGTCGGACGCTCCGACGCCGCTGGACCCCGGCGACGTTGCCGGCGTGGTCGCCGTGCTGTCCGACGCGGTACAGGCGGGCAGGCTGTCGCCGGTGACCGTGGAGCGCGTCAACGGTGTGGACGTGATGGGTGTGGCCACCGGTGTGTGGACCGAGGCCGGTGCCCGGTTCACGCCGAAGGGGCTGGTGGTGCGGTGACGGAGGCAAGTGGAGAGCCCGCCGATTTCACCTTCGATGAGTTCACCGCGGCGAAGAAGAAGTGAGCGGATTGCCGATGACACGCGCTTGATCAGAGGTGCTGCTGGGCACGGTCCAGATGCGCGGTGATCGCGCTGGTCATGCGCTTGCGGCCGAATGCCTGCAGGACAGCGCGCCGGGTTTCGCCATCTGAGGCACTCGGTGTGCGCGCGACGATGATGCGCCACGCATTGGCGATCTCGACCGGGCTGATGTCATCGAAGGGGCGGTCAGCCATGGAGTCATTCGGGCGGAACTCCCGCCAGCTTTCGGGGGTCATGTCGGACGGCCAGACGAAGTCGTCCTCATCGACGGCGAGTCCAATCTGCCGAAGTTGGCGGGCGATCTGCTGCTTCTTCTTGGGACCGCACCGGGACTTTCCGAATGACCTGGTCGTCAGTGTGATGAGCCGCTCGATACTGATGGGGCCCTCGAACTCAGCGATCTCGGCGGCGACTCCCCGCACCTGCATCTTGGCGGCCTTCTTGGGGAGGCCGTCGATGACCTCGGAGCCACCGGCGGGGACGACCTCCCAACCCTCGAACTCGTAGCGTCCGTTGCCGATGGTTGGCGTGTTGGTCGGGTCAGCACCCTTGCTGTCGGTGCGGTGCAGGTCGTCGGCGCTGGGGGCCGTGTAGTCGTCCTTCCGTTTCATGGGCTGATCGGCAGGCTGCACGGTGGGGAGATCCGGGAGCGACACTGATGCTCGCGACGCCTCGCCGTGCGCCGCAACGTAGGCGGTGATGAGCCTGGTCCGTTCCTCCTCGAGGCTGTGTGCGGCCGCGGCATCACCGAGGGAATTCAGGAGGCGTGCGCCGAAGTCTGCGGTACGGATCGCGTCGAGGTCGGTGAGGATGTCGTTGTGTGCCCACCGGTTGCGAATGATGCGAAGCTCGCTGGCGACGGTACTGACCTGACGGAGCTGGTCGTCGAAGGGGTAGCCGAGTCGACCGAGCCTCTCGGTGAGCATGCGGAGCTGGGATTGCAGGTCGGTGCGCCTGTAGGCCCGCGTAGCGCGCCCGCGGGAGTGATCGAGTTCGGTCAGCAGGCTCGTCCACTCCCGTCCCCGGAGCCGGTCCTGCAGGTGCCCGGCGATGAGTGGATCGAGGCGACGGGCGAGAGTGGTGAGGATCTCCGAGACCACGATTGTCGGGGAGATTGTGGCGCGGGGAGACTCGGTCATGCGATTGATTGTGCCATCTCGTCGTTCTGGAAAGACGGGGCCTCGCAGTGTTCGCACTCTGCTGGTGGTGCTCGCGAAACTTCGGTCGCGTCAGCTGCCGAGCAGGGCGAGGGGAATGACGGCGACACCGTCCGGGCGGCGGTAGGCGTACTGGCCCGAGTAGAGAACAACGAGGTCGACGACGTCGTCGGGGAACTGGTCGCGGAACCACAGGAGGTGCTCAACGTCGCCAGGGGCTCGAAGAGTACCCCCAGCAGGTGCGAGCCCCGGGGCAGCGTTAGATCCCTGGCGCTGAGGCCTTGCAGGCGTAGCGCCAGGGCTGGATCCACCAACTGGTGTTTCGGGGCGAGCTGGGCAGCCTTCAACGGGTTGCGTACCGGGTTCCAGGCAGGAACCGGATCAAGGACCCAGATCGGGGAGAGCAGGTCGCGGTAGTGCGCGGTGGTGTCCTTGCTCGGTTGGGAGCCGTCGCGGCCCGTCGTCGCGTCGAGGATTCGTGAGTAGGACGTCGGTGTCGACGACGCTGCGCCGTATGCCGCCAGCCAGCGACGAAGGGTTTCCGGTCGGCGTGCGGTATATCCGGCTCCCGGAAGGTCGCGATCCACGACCTGGCGAAGATAATTATCCAGGGCCTGGCTCCGCCGGCGCTCCGGAAGCGAGAGGATGCCAGGGAATCCGCTGTCCGCGATCGCCGCTGTGTAGTCGGGGAGTGTGGCGGCCGAGGTTTCGCTGATTCGGGGGTTATTCCCGGATATGACGTCGTTGAAGCGGACGGTAGCGGTGAAGTCCCCACGCTCGAACAGGGACATGGGGCGCATGCGCAATGAAATGATCCGTCCGGCCCCGGAGTGGGTGTTGGAGTCCGCCCTCGGAGCGGCGCTTCCCGTAGCGAGGAATCTGCCTGCCGGTGCGTGGCGGTCGACCGCACGTCGGACGGCGTCCCCCTTGTCCGTCTCGGATCCAGGGGACCGTCGGTACGGAAGGGGCGGGCAGGTGCCGCTAGAGAAGTTGTCTCCGGGGTGGAGAGATGTTCGCTCCGTACGAACTGTCGTATGTTCCGGATACTTATTAACAATTTTCGCCCGATATGCACTGAAGTGCATTGAATATTGCCGATCAGTGCGCGGTATTGACTATCTGATAGCCATTAAAAACTGCACATACCTACAAATATTCCATATCAAATGGGGGAATGTCGCGCTCGGTTGAATTTCGATGTATCTTCAAACTGTCCTGCGCCTACGGTGGCGAGACGAGGAATTGTCTGACGGAATTCCTCGGGGAACTATTTCTGTACGAAAGGCACTTCAGTGGAGAAGAACAGCACGGCGGGAAAGCGCAAGATCAGGCGGGCGGCCCTGGCCGTCGTCGCGGCATGGAGCGTCGCCGTCGCCGGCACCGTGGTGGTCAGCCCGCAGGCGCAGGCGGCCCCGGCCCGGAACCTGGTCACCTTCGGTGACTCCTACATGTCCAACCCCACACCCGCCGAGGCCGTCGGCGCCAAGGTCCGCTCGGCCGCCGAGAACGCCGGCATCCCGCTGGACAACCCGGTCACCGCACCGCTGGGCCAGTACACCGCCCACGGTTGCGGTCAGTCGCCGACCAACGCCCCGCGTCAGATCGCCCGGATGACCGGCCTGACCGTCAACGACTACTCCTGCCCCGGTGCGATGGCCTACTCCACCGGCACCCCGGCGATGACGCTGCGCGGCGAAATCGACAACGCCCTGGCCGACCGGGCGCTCAACGCCCAGACCAGCAACGTCGTCATCCAGTTCGGCTTCAACGACTCCTACAGCTGGCTGTTGGGCAAAGTCATGGCCAACGGCCTGCCTGACACCTACCTCAACCTGCAGCAGCGCTACGCCGAGCAGAAGGTCCTGTGGGACCGGGCGATGAACGATGCGATCAACCGGATCAAGGCCGCCGCCCCCAACGCCCGGGTCACCATCGCCAGCTACCCGACGATCTCCAAGCCCGACACCGCCGAGCAGTGCCTGCTGCACGTCGAGATGATCCCCGGCGACATCGGCATCCCCGCCTTCTGGATCCGTGACGCCGAGGTCAACATCAGCAACTGGTCCAAGGCACTGGTCGCGGCACGCGCCCGCGACAACGTCGTGCTCGCCGACCTGCGCGGTGCGACCGCCGGCCGCGGCGAGTGCGCCCCCGACAACGTCCGGCTGATCGCCGGGGTCATCGACACCACCAACCGCTCCGGCTACAACCTGCCGGTGCACATGACCAACTGGGGCGTCACCCGGTCCGCTGAGGTCATCGCAGCGACCTTCTGACCCCGCTCA
>JAKDIS010000182.1 GCA_030450335.1 Corynebacterium sp.
TCTCTTCTCGTGGTGAGTTCCTGCGGTGTGAGGGCCGTGGTCGTCATCCTTGCGGCCGCCCGTCCCCGACGCGCGGGGATGGCGCGAAAGTACTCGACCATGCCCCCGCATGCGTCCGTCATGCAGGATATGACCACCAATCTGGGGCCATATGCAGGATCAGGCGGAAAACTCCTCACGGGACGGGGACGGTACGCCCTGTCGCGTCACCGTCGGCGTCGAGCACGTGGCCGAGATGCTTCAGCGAACGCAGCACCACCGACCGGTCCACGATGCGCACCCCGGGCAGCCGCTCCTCCAGCACCGCCTCCAGCCGGTTGACGTCCAGCAGGGACCGCAGCCACGCCGCCATGATCACGTTGTACTCACCGGTCGCGGTGACGACCAGACGTACCTCGTCGATCCGGCTGAGCAGCGGGCCGACCTTCGCCAGCTTGTCCGCGGAGACCTGCAGGAAGTACCACACCGACACCGGCCACGGCGTCCGGGCCCGGGCCACGTCGACCCGGATGATGTAGCGGTCGGTCGAGGTCAGCGCGGCGACGGCCTCGCGGGCCTTGCGCGCGGTGATGCCCGCCGCCGCGGCGATGTCGGCGGTGGACGCCCGGCCGTCCACCGCCAGGGCGTCCAGCACGCCGGCGCGTTCGGCGGAACTCAGCCGCGGCATCGTCGGCGAGCTCGCCGGACGCACCCGCCGGTGGATCTCGGCGACCTCGTCCTTCGACAGTGCCCGCAGCCGCCACTCGCGCGCATCGGTGACGATCTGCGACACCAGGTGGGTGCGCACCCGCCGCACCCCGTCGAGGCGGCGCACCCGGTCCAGCGTCCAGTCCGCCAGGCCCGTGGTGCCCTGGGTCTGCAGGGTGACCATGATGTCGCGCGCGCCGGCGGTGAAGTCGATGGTGAACGCACTGCGCTCGGCGACCAGCGCGTCGGCGACGTCGACGGTGCGTTCCGGACGACACTCGATCTCGATCAGGGCGATGACCGCGTCCGCGTCGCCGCCGTAGCCGGTCACGTACACCACCCCGTCGGCGCGCAGCTGTGCCCACCGCCGAGCCAGGGTCACCGGGTCCGCGCCCACCACCGGCGCCAACGCCGCCCACGGTGCGCGCGGGGCGACCTGGAGCGCGTGAACAATGCGCTCGTCGAGGGTGCTGAGACCCATTTCCTGCGTGTTGTCGTCCATTTTCGTCACTTCCCTGCCCCGTACCGCCAGAATTGATCGTGTTCACTACCTTAGCCCCGTAACACCGCCCCACCGCCGTACCGCCCAGGAGCACCCATGAACGAGAACGTCACCGCACGCATCGACGCCCACCGCGACCGTCTGCTGGAGATCAGCCACACGCTGCACGCCAACCCGGAGCTCGCCTTCGCCGAGCACGACTCCGCCGCCCTCGTCGCCGCCGAACTGCGCGACGCCGGCTTCGACGTGACCGTCGGCGTCTACGGTCTCGACACCGCCATCGAGGCCACCTACGGTTCCGGCGAGTTCGTCGTCGCCGTCTGCGCCGAGTACGACGCCCTGCCGTCCATCGGCCACGCCTGCGGCCACAACATCATCGCCACCGCCGGACTCGGCGCGGCCCTGGGCCTGGCGGAGATCGCCGACGAGGCCGGCATCCGGGTCAAACTCCTCGGCACGCCCGCCGAGGAGCACGGCGGCGGAAAGGTGCTCATGCTGCGCGAGGGCGCCTGGGAGGACGCCACGATCTCGCTGATGGTCCACGGCGGGCAGGACGCCGGCGACGGTGCCGACGCCCGCTGCAGCGACTTCACCAGCCAGGCCGTCGACCGCTTCAAGGTCACCTACACCGGCACACCCGCCCACGCCGCGGCCGCCCCGCAGAAGGGCGTCAACGCCCTCGACGCCGCGACGATCGCCCTGACCAGCATCGGACTGCTGCGCCAGCAGCTCGCCGACTCCGTGCGCGTGGCCGGCGTGCTCACCGAGGGCGGCCACGTCACCAACATCATCCCGGACCACACCGAGGTCGACGCCGAGGTCCGCGCCTTCGACATGGACGTCCTGGAGGACGCCAAGCGCCGGGTGATGAACTGCTTCGAGGCCGGCGCCCTGGCCTCCGGCTGCTCGTGGGAGTGCGAGCCGACCGAGCCGCGCTACGCCAGCCTGGTGCAGGAGCCGCTGCTCGCCGACGCCTGGAACACCGCCCTGGTCGACCTGGGACGCACCGTCGCCGCGCACCCCGGCAACGTCGGCGGGTCCACCGACATGGGCAACGTCTCCCAGGTCGTCCCCTCGATCCACCCGATGATCTCCCTGCTCGGCCACGAGGCCCCGCCGCACACCGTCAGTTTCGCCGCCGCCGCGGCCACCCCGGCCGGCGACGAGGCCGCGATCGTGGCGGCCAAGGGCCTCGCCCTGGCCGCCGCCACCGTGGCCACCACCCCCGAAACCAGGGCTGACCTGCTGGCACGCCAGGCGGCGCGGCCCGTGGGGGCCACCACGGTAGAGTCCTGACGATGTCAGCTACGTCGGTCACCGCGGGTACATCGATCGAGTCGGTGTACGTCTCCGCACTCGACCTGTTCTCCATCGGCATCGGCCCGTCGTCGTCCCACACCGTGGGGCCGATGCGCGCCGGTGCGGACTTCGCACGTCGCGCCGCCGCCCTGCCGGGCCTCACGCGGGTACGCGTGCAGCTCTACGGCTCGCTGTCGGCGACCGGACACGGCCACGGGACGCCGGACGCCGCGGTCGCCGGGCTCGCCGGCGCGCAGCCGGAGACGTGCGACCCCGACGCCGTCCGCGGCGCCTGGGGCAGGCTGAACGACGACTCCCACCTGCTGGTCGACGGCACCGTGGACGTGCCCTTCACCCGTGA